>NZ_JBEZVK010000058.1:0-43320 GCF_040636955.1 Streptomyces sp. NPDC032472 | reverse complement strand
TGAGGCGCGGGTCCGGGCAGAGCCCGGTACCCGGCGAAGCCGGGTTCCTCGGGGCGCCGCCCCAACCCCGCGCCTCAAACGCCGGCGAGGCTGAAATGGCCGACCTCCCGTCACGCCTTCGGCACACCCAGCCGGGGCTGAGCGGGGCTCCGCCCCACGCCCCGCGCCTCAAACGCCGGCGGGGCCGGAATGCCGGATCCCGTCCCACGCGTCGGCGAAGCCGGCCCGGCCTCCTGGGGCGCCGCCCCAGACCCCGCGCCTCAAACGCCGACGCGGCTGAAGCGGCCGGCCTCCCGTCACGGCCCTCGGCGAAGCCGGTCGCCCGCGTCGGAGCCGCAGCCGGCAAATCCAGCCCCGCCGGCGATTGAGGCGCGGGTCCGGGCAAAGCCCAGTGCCCGGCGGAGCCGGGTTCCTGGGGGCGCCGCCCCGTATCCCACCGTTCCCGCATCAGAAGGAGAGACACCCCATGACCATGACCACCGCTTCCCCGACCCTCCGCAACGTGATCGGCCTCGACAACGGCCTGCCCCGACTCGCCGACGCCACCCTCGTCATGATCGACTTCCAGAACACCTACCGCACCGGCGTCATGGCCCTCGAAGGCGCCGACCAGGCCCTCGCCGCCGGCGCCCGGCTGCTCGCCGCCGCGCGGGCCGCCGGGACGCCGGTGGTCCACGTCGTCAACGACGGCGGCCCGGACACCCCCTACGACATCCGCGCCGAGATCGGCGCGATCAGCCCGGAGGTGGCCCCGGCCGACGGCGAGCCCGTCGTGGTCAAGGGGTTCCCGAACGCCTTCCACGGCACCGATCTCCAGGAGACCCTGCGCACGCTCGGTGCCGGCGCCGGCACCGACCTCGTCCTGGCCGGCTTCATGACGCACATGTGCGTCTCGTTCACCGCCCAGGGCGCCCACGCCCTCGGCTACCGCCCCACCGTCGTCGCCGAGGCCACCGCCACCCGCCCGCTGGCCGCACCCGACGGCACGGTCGTGCCCGCAGCCGTCCTCCAGGCGGCCGCCCTGACCACGATCGCCGACCTGTTCGGCCCCGTCGCCCCCACCGTGGACGACCTCACCGCCTAGGTACCGCCGGCCCATTCGGGCGGTATGCCCTCGGGTGGCCAGGAAGGCCGCCGGCCGCGGTGGGTGGGCCGTGGGGACTACGTCCGACGCCGCGGCCCACCTGCGACCGGGGCCTGATCCGCCCACGCAGGTCAACGGCATAGCGTGCTGCTCGGGTCCGACCACCATCCGCCCCGAGGAGAGAACATGAGCACCACCGCGCCGGTATCGCTGGTCACGGGCGCCAACCGGGGAATCGGCCGGGAAACCGCCCGCCGGCTCGCCGCGCTCGGCCACACCGTCCTGCTGTGCGCCCGCCGTCCGGAGGACGCCGAAGAAGCCGTCGCCGCCCTGGCCCCGGCCGTGCCCGGCAGGCTGCTGCCGCACCGGCTGGACGTGACCGACGCCGAAGGCGTCCGTACCCTCGCCCGCACCGTGGAGGTGGAGTTCGGGCGCCTCGACGTCCTCGTCAACAACGCCGCCATCAACTACGACACCGCCCGGCGCGCCGTCTCCGTCGACCTCGACGAGGTACGCCGCACCCTGGAGACCAACCTCTTCGGCGCCTGGCGGACGGCGCAGGCGTTCCTGCCGCTGCTGCGCCGCTCGGCCCACCCCCGTCTGGTGAACGTCTCCAGCGAGTCCGGTTCCCTGGAGCACATGTCCGGCGGAACCCCCGCCTACGGGGTCTCCAAGGCGGCCCTCAACGCCCTCACCCGGAAGCTCGCCGACGAGTTGCGCGCCGAGCGGATCCTGGTCAACGCCGTCTGTCCCGGCTGGATCGCCACCGACATGGGCGGCCCGGGCGGCGCCCCCGTCGAGCAGGGCGCCGCCGGGGTCGTGTGGGCTGCCACCCTGCCCGACTCCGGCCCCACCGGCGGCTTCTTCCGGGACGGCGAACCGCTGGCCTGGTAGGCGGCGCGGTTGCGCCGGACGCGGGCGCGCCGGTCACAGCGCTAGGCCGGCTCGGCGCGCTCGGCGGCCACGTCCGGCCTGACCAGGTGGGCCGTCAGGGCCGTGCCGAGGGGGGTGCAGCCCGGGGACCAGGCCACGTAGCCGTCGGGGCGTACGAGGAGGGCCTCGTACGGGACTTCGGTGACGGGCCGCGCCTGCACCACCCGCAGCAGCGGCTCGAAGGCGCGGGCCTCGCCGCCGTGGCGGAGGTCCGCGTCCTGCCCGAACAGGAGCAGCAGGGGCCGGCCTCCCTGGAGCAGGGTGATCACGTCAGTGGTTCCGGCCGGGGTGGTGAGGGCCAGGTTCGGGAGGAACGTTCCTTCCCCGCCGGCCGGCGCGCTCTCCGTGCACCCCGGCAGCACCGTGTCCTGGGCGCTGATCATGTTCCTGAGGTGCCCGGCGACCCGGTCCGCGCTCAGCAGCCCGCTGAACAGCGAGCGCAGCGCGTCCAGTTCGGGCCCGGGCCGCATCAGGGCCAGCTGGGCCCGGGTGTTGTCGATGACCCGCTGGGCGGCGGGCCTGCGCTCCGCGTCGTAGCTGTCGAGCAGGCCCGCCCCGGCTCTGCCGCGCACGGCGAGGGCGAGCTTCCAGCCCAGGTTCAGGGCGTCGAGCACGCCCGTGCTCAGGCCCTGGCCGCCGATCGGGAAGTGCGTGTGCGCCGCGTCCCCGGCGAGGAAGACCCGCCCCTGGCGGAAGTTCCGGGCCAGGCGGGCGAAGTCGCTGAAGCGGCTGAGCCACCGCGGCTCGTCCATGGCGACCTCGCGTCCGGCGATCCACGCCACCTCCCGTTCCAGCTCCGCCAGGGTGGGCTCCCGGTGGCGGTCGGTGTGGGCGCGGGCGCAGTTCAGCGTGCGTATGTGGGTGCGGGGACCGCGGGCCCGACCGGCCACCCCGCCGCCCGCCCCACCCGTCTCCCCCCCGGCCTCCCCGGCGGCCCCCGCGCCGCCCCCCGCCGGCGCCGCTTCCGTCTTGGCCACGATCCAGCCCCGCGGCGTCCGGTGCCAGCCGTCGGCCAGGGCGCCCGGCTCCCGGAGGGTGACGGTGCCCATCAGGGCGGCCACGGTCGCCGGGTGCGTGTCCGAGGCGATGCCCGCCCCTTCGCGGACGAGGCTGCGCACACCGTCGGCTCCCACCAGGTACCCGGCAGTGCAGTCGACCGGGCCCTGCGGCCCCTCGGCCCGCACCGTGACCCCGTACGCGTCCTGCCCGATCCCGGTGACCCGGTGTCCGCGCAGGATCCGTGCGCCCGCCGCCCGGGCCCGGGCCTCGAAGAGCCGCTCCAGCTCCGCCTGGGGGCACTTGAGGATGGGCCCCGGCTCGCCTTCCGGGGCGGTGATGACCAGCCCGGGCAGGCCGGCGAAGTGGAAGGGACTGCCGCTCCCGTCCCCCGAGGGCCCCGCGGACGGGGACCCGTGCTCCGGCAGATGGCCGCGCCGGGCCAGGCACTGCACCGCCCGGGCGTGCAGGGTCGTCGCCTTGGGCCGATCGGCGACGGCGGTCCGCGCTTCGAGGAGCGCGGTGTCGATTCCGTACCCGGCCAGCTCGGCCGCGACCAGCAGGCCGACCGGCCCCCCACCGATGATCACCACGTCTGCCTCTACCCGCATGCGCTGCGCCCCCTGGTCCGGTCTTCGAAGACAAGCCGTGCCGTGCGCGACGTCCCCCGACGCGCGCGAGCCGCGGCCGGGCGGCGGGATCCCGCGGCGCGGCACAGCCGGGCGCGGAGCGCGGAAGGAGTCGGGCGCGCTCGGTTCGTCCGGGGCGACGCGGCGAAAATATACCGGATGGCCGGTTCTTTTATAGGGGTTGTCGTACAAAGCCGGTGCGGCGCGCGCGGATCCGTCCCCCGCGTCGTCCCCGCTACGTCCCCGCTACGCCAGCGGTCCGCGCAACGCCGTCGACACCGACGACATGGGGCCGCCCTCCGACCGTTCGGTCTTGCGCCCCTTGCTGCCCGGCGCCAGCGTGCGCGCGTCCACGGCCTCGGCGGGCGCCCCCTTCGCGTACAGCCCCTCCGGCTCGGTGTCCCGGTCGTGGGGCAGCAGCCAGAAGACGCGGCGCCGGAAGGTGCCGGAGGAGCGGGACGGCTTGGCCCGCGGCCCCAGTTGGGCGTAGCCGACCATCCGGCCGTCGCGGTGGTAGGCGGGTTTGCCGCGGCGGGTGGGGAGCCTGTCCAGGCTCTGGCGGACGTAGTCGAGCCCGCTGACGTCCTCCAGCCAGACGAGCTCGACCTCGTGGATGATCTCGTCTTCTGTGATGAGGGAGCTCATACCGTCTCCTCGTGCGCGAGCAGGCCGATGCCCGGGTAGAACTTGCGCTGGTTGGACAGGATCATCTCCTTGGGCGACGCCAGCCCCACCGTCTCGCGGACCCGGGCCGCGAAGGCCCGGGAGGAGATGGCGGGGGCGCCCTCATTCTGGCACCAGCCGCGGTAGGCCGCGTAGAGCTGCGCCTGTTCCACCCTCAGGTCCGGCTCGAGGCGGCAGGATTCGCCGAGGAAGCGCCCCGTGTGGTCCTCGGTGTCGGCGTACGCGGTCGTCGCGATCCGCACCCGCTCGGGCCCGGTGAGGTCCTTGTCGCCGCCCAGGTAGCGGCCGGCGCCCGCGATGAGCCAGTTGAGGATGCCGGGGCCCTCCTCGGTCACCAGGATGTCCGCCAGGTTGTCGATCTTGCGGTCGTCGGACACGACGCGCTCGAACGGTATGAGCCGCATGCGCCGCCAGAACGCGAAGCCGCCGGTGCCGACCTCGGGCCGGTGGTTGCCCAGCAGCCACAGCTTGTGCGTGGGCTGGAAGCCGAAGAAGTCCTGCCGCATGCGCCGCGCCTTGATCCGGTCGCCGCCGGTGAGGAGCTTGACGCGGGCCTCGTCGAACTTGTCGCCCGGCTTGACCTCGCTGCACACGATGACGCGCCGGCCGTGCAGTTCGGCGAGGTCGGTGGGGTGGCCCTCGTAGGGCCGCGCCATCAGGAAGCCGGGCGGGGCCGCGTCCGCGTAGTCCCCGAGCAGCTTCATCAGCACGTCGAGCAGGACGGACTTGCCGTTCTTGCCGGAGCCGAACAGGAACGGCATCACCTGGCCGCCGACGTCCCCGGTGACGGAGTAGCCGAGCAGCAGCTGCAGGAACCCGATCATCTGCGCCCCCTCCGGCCCGCCGCCGAAGGTGTCGACGAGGAAGCGGTCCCAGCGGGGCGTGGGGATCGGCTGCGGCGCGACGGTGGTGGAGCGGGAGTGGAAGTCCCTGCCGGGGACGGGGGCGCGCAGGCGCCCGGTGAACAGGTCGACGATCCCGGCGGGCGTGCACAGGGCGTAGGGGTCCGCGTCCAGGCGGGCGGCGTTCAGTATCATCCCGGGCGCCGACTTGGCCTGCGTGAGCATGGCGTTGATGCCGCTGGTGCTCAGGGCCCGGCGCCGGTGCTGGTGCAGGGCGGTGGCGGTGTGGGTGCCCGTCGGGTCGGTGGTGGCGATGGACTCGGCGAGGTCGCCCGCGGCCCACAGGACGGTGTCGTCCTCGTCGATCAGCCAGCGGGTGCTGTCCCAGCGGTACCAGCCGAGGCCCGGGACGTGCCGGTAGTCGTCGGCGTAGAGCCGGACGAACAGCTTGGCGTTGCCGCGGTCGCTGAGGGTGTCGGGCAGCAGCCCGTCGGCGGTGACGGTGGCCCCGGTGACGGCACCGGCGGAGGCACCGGCGACCACGCCCGGAACCACGGCCGGTCCTGAGGTCGGCCCCGGGACCGGTCCCACGTCGGCTGCGGTGGTCCCGTCGGGCTCCTGCGCAGGCCCGAGCGCGAGGATCTGCTCGGCGACCGCCTGTGCGTCGAACTCCTTGACCGCGGCGCTGACCGCGGCGCTCTGCCGCTCGGCGGTCACAGGCGGCCCCCGGGCGGCGTCAGGGGCCGCTGCAGGCCCGCGCTGAGGCCGCTGCGGATGATGGCCCCGTAGCGGCGCTCCTGGCCGGGACGGGCGTGCTCGGCGGCGTCCGCCAGGGCGCGTTCGGCGTCGGCGGGGGTGAGCAGCCCGGCGGCGACCAGGCCGCCGGCGGTGTACGCGGCGCGGTTGAGCTTCTCGGAGAAGGCCGCCCCCTCGGGTACGGCGGCGCAGGCGGCCACGATCGCCAGCACGGTGCCCAGGGCCTTGCCCGCACCCCGGCCGAGATGGCCGAACTGCCCGCCGCGGGCGGCGAGTACGGCCTGCCGGGCCCGGGGCGGGACGGGGCGCGGGGCGGGCACGTCGGCCGGCGGGAGGTGCCCGGTGCGCTCCAGCTCGCGGGCGAGCCAGGCGGGCAGCGGTGCGGGCTCGCAGGTGTCGCCGACTCGGGTGTAGGTGCCCGCGGCGGTGACGGTGCCGGGCGCGACGATGTAGCCGCCGTGGGCCCGTACGTCGACCTGCCAGGCCAGGGCGCGCCCGGAGCCGGAGCCGGTGGAGCACTGCCAGCGGTGGCTGCCGCGGGCCCGGTACCAGACGTGCAGCCCTCCCGAGGGGGTGCGCACCCGCAGGGTCGCGGTGTCGGCGGCGGGGCTCTGCTCGCGGCGCAGGGCGGCCAGTACGCCCAGCGTGTGGTAGCCGTTGGCGAGCCCCGTGAGGTCGACCTCGTCGGAGACGGCTATGCCCGGCAGGAGCCGGCTGCGGTCGGGCAGGGGCTGCTCGTGGGCGTCGATGTCGAGGACGACCAGGCCGGCCGGGCCGCAGGAGATCCCGACGCCGAGGGCGGGCTGCTCGCCCCACCAGCGCTCGATGCGGGAGAAGTCGAGGGTGGCGGCGTGGAAGCCGTGGCACCAGCGGCCGGAGCGGATGCACCCGCAGTCCCGGCGGTCGTGGCCGGGGGCCCGGCAGGCCTCGCAGTTGCCCGCGGGGGTCTTGCGTCCGGGAGCCAGCGGGTGGACGGGCCAGCCCTTGCTGGCGCACCAGCGTGCGGTGGCCAGCGAGCGCCCGACCGCAGGGCCCGGCTGCTCTGAGTCGCTGCGCGAAACGAGCAGCTCAGAAGCCATTCCCATCCCCTGTCAGCGACCGAAGCGACTCAACGACGGACTTACCTTAGCGAAGGTCAGGTGCGGAAGAGGCACCTCCAGCCACAACAACCCCGCGCCCCCCGGCGGCAGTTCGGGGACGACTCGCTTCCGCTTCTGGCGGCTTCCAGCGGCCGGGCCCCTCCGCCCCCGAGCGACCGAAGCCCTCCGCCCCCAGCGACTGAAGCGTCTTCGGTCGCTGTCACAGTAGCTCGAAGGAACCACAGGTCAGAGCCACGACACAACCGAAATAGCGACTGAAGCGACTCAAGACCCCTATATATGACGCTCACACGCGCACGCATGCCCGCGCACACGCGCACACGGGAATGTCTTCATATACCCGGACCTTGAGTCGCTTCGGTCGCTGATGCCCCTCCAAACCCACTCTGACCTGCGGTTCTTCTCAGCGACCGAAAGCTACCGAAGCCCCGTTCAGTCGCTGGCTTTCAGTCGCTGCGCCGCCTCCGGGCCGGTTCCGGGACCCCGAACGGGTCGAGCAGTCGTCAAGCAGGATTCGATCGCCCCCCCGTGTGGGGGACCCCAACGCCCCTGCCCCGCCCGCGGCTTCGGTCGCTTCGGTCGCTACGGTCGCTCCCGGACCCCGAGGCCTCGGCGGCCCCGCGCGAAAGGAAGCCCGACACGTGCACACGACCACCCGCCCGACGGCCCGCTTCGAGCAGGAACGGCCCCGGCTGCGGGCCGCGGCCTACCGGATGCTGGGCTCGCTCGCCGAGGCCGAGGACGCGGTCCAGGAGGCCTGGCTGCGCTTCGACCGCGCCGACACGGACGAGGTGGAGAACCTGTCGGGCTGGCTGACCACGGTCGTCTCCCGCATCTGCCTGAACATGCTCCGCTCGCGCGCGACCCGGCGGGAGGAGCCCCTGGTCCCGGAGGTCCGCGTCCCGGACCCGGTCGTCACCCGCGAGCACGTCGTCGACCCCGAGAGCGAGGTGCTGCTCGCGGACTCCGTCGGCCTGGCGCTGATGGTCGTGCTGGAATCCCTCTCACCCGCCGAGCGGATCGCCTTCGTCCTGCACGACATGTTCGCCGTGTCCTTCGACGAGAT
Source organism: Streptomyces sp. NPDC032472 (assembly GCF_040636955.1). Taxonomy (NCBI): domain Bacteria; kingdom Bacillati; phylum Actinomycetota; class Actinomycetes; order Kitasatosporales; family Streptomycetaceae; genus Streptomyces; species Streptomyces sp. NPDC032472. The sequence goes on along the minus strand of NZ_JBEZVK010000058.1, from coordinate 35,230 downwards.
AGCCGAACTCCTCGACCGGACCCCGGCGGCGACCCGGCAGCTGGCCAGTCGGGCCCGCCGCCGGGTCCAGGACCAGGCCCCGGCCCCCGACCCGGACCGGGCCCGCCAGCGCGAGGTCGTCGACGCCTTCTTCGCCGCCTCCCGGGACGGCCGCCTGGAGGCCCTGGTCGCGGTCCTGGACCCGGACGTCGTCCTGCGCTGCGACGGCGGCACGCTGCGGGCCGGCCAGAGCGTGGTGCTGCGCGGCGCCGCGACGGTGGGCTCGCAGGCCGTCACGTACAGCAGCCTGTGCCCGTTCGTCCGCCCGGCGCTGATCAACGGGGCCGCGGGCGTCGTGGTCGTCAAGGACGGCCGCCCGCTGTCGCTGATGGCCTTCACCGTCACCGACGGCAGGATCGCCGCCATCGACGTGATCACGGATCCCGAGCGCCTCGTGGCCCTCGGCCTGGCCGGCTTCGACGCCGCCTGACCGGGACCCGTAGGCGGCACCCGCCCACGTACGTCCGGCCCCGGCGCGGGGGAACGCCGGGGCCGGACGGGATGGGGGGAGTGACTTGGGCTACGAGGCCCAGGCGCCCGGAGGCTGGTAGCCGGGCAGCGCCCGCGGCCACAGCGGCACCGGGGCAGGCACGGCCTCGGGCTCCGGCTCGGGCGCCTGCATGCGCGCCGTCAGCAGCACCGCGAGCGCGGCGAGTTCCTCCATGGTGGGCGCACCCTTGACGATGCGCAGCGAGGCCAGGGGCAGTTCGGGATGCGTCACAGTGGCAGGTTTCCGTGTTTGCGGGCGGGCAGGGCGGCCTTCTTGGCGCGGAGCATGGTGAGGGCGTCGATCAGTCGGGTGCGGGTGTCGGCCGGGTCGATGACGTCGTCGACGAGGCCGCGTTCGGCCGCGTAGTACGGGTGCATCAGCTCGGTCGTGTACTCCTTGATCCGCTGGGCCCGTACGGCGTCGGGGTCGTCGGCCGCCTTGATCTCGCGGCGGAAGATGACGTTGGCGGCGCCCTCCGCGCCCATTACCGCGATCTCGTTCGAGGGCCAGGCCAGGGCGAGGTCGGCGCCGATGGAGCTGGAGTCCATGACGATGTAGGCGCCGCCGTAGGCCTTGCGCAGGACGAGGGAGATCCGCGGGACGGTGGCGTTGCAGTAGGCGTACAGGAGCTTGGCGCCGTGGCGGATGATGCCGTTGTGCTCCTGGTCGACGCCGGGCAGGAAGCCGGGGACGTCCACGAGGGTGACGAGCGGGATGTTGAAGGCGTCGCAGAACTGCACGAACCGCGCGGCCTTCTCGCTGGCCTGGATGTCGAGGACGCCGGCGAGGGCGCCCGGCTGGTTGGCGACGATGCCGACGACCTGCCCGCCGAGGCGGCTCAGGGCGCAGACCACGTTCTGCGCCCAGGCCGTGTGGACCTCGAAGTACTCGCCGTGGTCGACGATCTCCTCGATGACGGCGCGGATGTCGTACGCCGCGTTGGCGCGGGCCGGGACGAGGTCGAGGAGGCTTTCGCAGCGGCGGTCGGCGGGGTCTTCGAGGTCGCCGGAGGGGGCGAGTTCGCGGTTGTTGGAGGGGAGCAGCGACAGCAGGTGGCGTACGTCTTCGAGGCAGCTCTGCTCGTCGTCGTAGGCGAAGGTGGCGACGCCGGAGGAGCCGGCGTGGCTGTCGGCCCCGCCGAGGTGTTCCATGGTCACGGCCTCGCCGGTGACGGCCTGGACCACGTCCGGGCCGGTGATGAACATCTGCGAGGTGCCCCGCACCATGAACACGAAGTCGGTCAGCGCCGGGGAGTAGGCGGCGCCGCCGGCGCAGGGGCCGAGGATCACGGAGATCTGCGGGATGACGCCGGAGTTGCGGACGTTGCGCTGGAAGATGCCGCCGTAGCCGGCGAGCGCGGTGACGCCCTCCTGGATGCGGGCGCCGGCGCCGTCGCAGAGGCCCACGATGGGGGCTCCGGCTGCCTCGGCGAGGTCCATCAGCTTGTGGATCTTCTCGGCGTGGGCCTCGCCCAGCGCACCGCCGAAGATCCGGAAGTCATGGGCGTACGCGAACACGGTGCGGCCGTGGACCTTGCCCCAGCCCGTCACGACGCCGTCGGTGTGCGGCTTCTTGAGCTCCAGGCCGAAGCCGGTGGCGCGGTGGCGGCGCAGGGCCTCCGTCTCCGTGAAGGTGCCTTCGTCGAAGAGGATGTCGATGCGCTCGCGGGCGGTCAGCTTGCCCTTGGCGTGCTGGGCCTCGGTGGCCCGCGGGTCGGGGCCGTCGACGATGCTGCGGCGCAGGGAGTTCAGCTCGGCGGTGCGCTCGCGCAGGGACGGCGCGGGGGCGGGGCCGACGGCGGTCCGGGGCGCGGCCGGGGCAGGGACGGGGGCCGGGGGTGGCGGAGTGTGGACCGGCCGTTCCTCGGTGATGCTCATGCGGACCCCTTTCGGCGCGTGTGCGCCCGACTGGCTGGTTGGGCGCCGGTGAGGGTCGGCCGAGGCGCTAAAGGGGGGCTTGGGCGGGTACTTGCGCCGCTTCAGCGGACCCCGGCGGCGTTCTCGGCGGCGACCGCTGTACGGGTGTCCTGCTCCGGGGCCGTGGCGGGCTCTGACGCGCCCGTGGTGCGGCGGCGGCCGATGCGGAGGGCGAGTACGCCGGCCAGCGCGGCCAGGGCGGGCAGTACGGCCATGCCGGCGACCACGCCGACCTGGGCGGTGTGGCTCTGGACGGCGGCGTGCCCGGTGTCGGAGGAGGCGTAGCCGGAGGCGTCGAGGGCCAGGGCGTACAGGAACGGGCCGACGGCCAGGCCGAGGGACTCCGCGCCTCCGAAGAGTCCGGCCAGGGCCCCCGCGCGGGACCGTCCGGCCTCGGAGGCGGTGGTCTCGGCGAGCATCCCGTACAGGAACAGCAGCTGGCCCGCGTGGCCGGTGCCGAGCAGCAGGAAGACCGGCAGGGCGCAGGCGGCGGGCAGGAGCGCAGTGGCCGTCAGGAGCAGGCAGGCGGCGGCGAAGACGGCGGTGGCGGCCCGCAGGCCGGTGCGCTGGCCCCAGCGGGCGCCGGCCCGGGTCCACAGCGGCACGGTGAGCAGGTTGGGCAGGACGAAGGCGGCGACCAGGGCGCCGGTGAGGCCGGGGGCGTGCAGGGCGTGCTCGGCGAAGTAGGGGCCGCCGGCCAGCAGGCAGCCTGTGGCGGCCACTTGGAGGATCACACAGAGCAGCAGGGCGGTGAACTCCCGCAGGCCGCGCAGCAGGACCCAGGGCCGCAGCAGCCCGGCCCGGGCCGGTCCCGTGTCGGCGGCCCCGCTCCCGGCCCCGGACCCCGGGCGCACACCCGCGTGCGCCCGGGTCGCGCCGTGCGTGGCCAGGGTGCCCGCGAGGATCAGGGCGGCGCCCAGCAGCCCGGCCCAGCGGTGGGCGGCGAGCCCGCCGCCGGCCGCGGCGACCACGGCCGGAGCGAGCGCACCTGCCGAGAGGGCGGCCACGGCGATGCCCGCGACCCGGGCGCCGACGAGCCGGATCCGCTCGGCGGGGGTGGCCGCGAGGTCGCCGGGCAGGGCTGCGTACGCGGCGTGGAAGAACGCGAACGCGGTGGCCGTGAGCAGGAATCCGGCGGTGGTGAGCAGGGCGCCCGTCAGGCCGCGGGCGAGGCCCGCGAAGGTCAGGGCGAAGCCGGCGGCCGCCCCGGCCCCGCCGAGCAGGAGGTGCGCGGTGCGGCGGCCGCGGTCGCCGAGGCGCCCGGCGGTGGGGGTGAGCAGGACGTCCCAGATCTTCGGGAGCAGGACGAGCGCGCCGGCGAGGGCCGCGCCGACCCCGAGGGTGTCCGTGAGGTAGGGCAGGAGCAGCAGGCCGGGCAGGGTCGTGAAGACGCCGGTGACCATGGAGCCGCCGGCGTAACCGAGCCGAATCCGTGTGCCGCGGGCAACCGGCATGATCCGTTCCTCCAAGTCAGCATGATGCGGGCAAGAATGCGACTGATCATGACGAGTTGGACGCGGGGCACCAGTCGGGGATTCCCCGGGCAGCCCCTGCGCGGCGCATGCGCGCATATCGCGGCCGGCTCGGACTTGACGGAAACCGCGCCGGGACCGGCCCCGTCCTCCGGTCGTCCTTGAGTGGCCCTTGAGCGGCGCTTGGGGCGCCGAGGCGATTCCTGGCGCTTTGCGTGTACCTTGCCGCGACTTTGCTGCCTCCATACCCTGTCCGTGAATTCCCTGACACAAACCGCACTTCACCTGCGGTTGCCTGAACTTCCTGCCATGCAGGCTCCGGTCAGCAGGCAGAGCTGGGAGGGGGAGGAGTGATCGGCGAGGCTGGTGCGCAGTTCCATTGACGGAGGAGGGCACCGTGTCGTACGTGTCGCTCGAGGACACGGGCCGGACGACTTCCGCATCGGCTCCGCATGCCCGCGAGTGGGCGCTGCTGGGCGAGCAGCGCAGGCTCTGTCGGACCTCGGCCAGGTTTGTCGCGCTGAGCGGGGAGCCCTGGATCGGCAAGAGCCATCTGCTGGGCCGGCTGGCGTCGGAAGCCCGGCGCGATGGGTGGACGGTGGCCCGCGGGCGGTCCCCGCGGGGAAACCGCGGGCTTGCGTTCGGGAGCTTGGTGGACGCGCTCGACGATCATCTGGCCGCGGCCGACGGGGATCTGTTCGAGCGGCTCGGCGGTGAGCACGTACAGCACCTGGCGCAGGTGTTCCCGGCGCTCGGGGGACCCGGACTGCCGCAGGAGTACGAGGTGTTCCGCGCGGTACGGGCCCTGCTGGAGCTGCTTGCGGAGCGGACCGGGGTGCTGCTCGTCCTCGACGACGCGCACCGAGCCGGGTCGGAGGTCTGCGACCTGCTGGAGCACCTGCTCCACCATCCGCCCGCCGGTCCGGTGCTCACGGTGGTGGCGTACCGCAGCGGCCCGGCCGCGCGGGGCCTGTCCGGGCTTCCCGACCAGGCGGCTGCCCCGCTGACCCGGATCGGGCTGCGGCCACTGGGCGACGCGGCCGCGCGCGGGCTGCTGCCGGCCGCGCTGAGCCCGCTGCGCCGCGATCTGGTGCTGCGCGACGGGGCGGGCGTACCGGGCCTGTTGCGGGCGCTGGCCCAGGCGGAGACCGAGGGCCCGCGGTCGGTGCGCGGGCCGTACAGCGCGCTCGAACTGTCCACCGGTGTCCCGCCGCTGCTGGCCCCGCCGCCCGGTCTCGACCTGCACGCGCTGAGCTCCCTGGCCTGGCGCACCGCGTGCGCCGCGTCGGTGGTCGGCGACCCCTTCGCGCCCGGCCCGGTCGCCGATACGGCGGGCCTGCCGCCGGCCGACGTACTGCGCGGGGTCGACGAGTTGTACGGCGAGGGGCTGTTGGTGCAGGCCGAGCCGACCGGACGGTTCGCCTTCGCCCGTCCGGCGGTGCGGGCCCTGGTGCACCATGCCTCGGGGGCGGGCTGGCGGCACGGTGCCCGGGAGCGGGCCGTGACCGCCCTGCGCGAGGACCCGGGCAGCCCGGTGCCCGCTCTGTCGGCGCTGCTGGAGCACGCGGCCCCGCTCGGCGGCGATGACCTGGACCTGCTGGAACGGGCGGCGGACGAGGGCCTGTTCCTCCAGCCCGCCCGGGCCGTACGGGCGGCCCGGCGGGTTGCCGTGCAACCGGACGCCCCGCTCTCGGCGCACCTGCTGCTCCAGCGGGCGCTGGTCGTGGCCGGTCGCCCCGCCGAGGCCGTGGCGGGTTACGCCCGGCTGTGGCCGCACCTCCCGGACGCCCCGGCGGCGGAGGCGGCCGGGGCCGTGGTGTGGCGGGCCCGGGCGCTGCGGCTGCTGGGGCAGTACACCCAGGCCCGCGCCGTACTGGAGGAGCCGGGCGGCGGCGACGGGCCGGACACCGCGTACGGTGCCGTGCCAGGCGCGCCGCGGGGTCCGGAGCCGGATCCGGAGCGGGAAACGGAACTGGCCGCGCTGCTGCTGGAGGTGGCGGCCGCGCCCGCCGCGCTGGCGGCGGCCCGGCGGGCCGTGGCGGCCTGCCCGGATCACCTGCCGGCCCGGCGCGGGCACGCCCTGGCGCTGCTGGCGGCTGCCGCGGCGGCCACCGGTTCCGCGGACCTGGCGCGGTCTGCGGCCGACGAGGCCGGGTTGCTGCTGGCGGGGGTCCGCGAGTCCGCGGCGGCCCGGCACCTGGAGGCGCTGCGCTGGCTGGGCGGCGCCGAGGGCGGCCTCGGCGAACCGGTCCGGGCCCGGGACCATCTGGAGCAGGGATTCCGCATGGCGCTCCGGCACGGCCAGGGGCATCTGCTGGGGCGCCTTGCCCTGGATCTGTCGCACTGGTGTCTGGAGTCCGGCGACCCGGTGGCGGCGACCCGTCACGCCGAATTCGCCGAGGCGGAATTCCTCCGCTTCGGCAGCCGAGTGCTCGTGCTCACGTCGAACGCCTTGCGCAACCGCATAGCACGGTCATTCGACGAAAAAGAACGGAAAACTCCCTCAGTTCGGCTGAGCGGCCGCGAGGAGGAAATCGCAGAATTGGTCGGACCCGGTCTCACCAATCAGCAGATCGCCGACCGGCTGAGCATCAGCGTGAAGACCGTGGAGACCTACATGGCCCGGATATTCAAGAAACTCGGCGTGAATTCCAGGGCCCAGGTTGCGCATTTCATCTCGGGCCGGCACTCCGGCCGCTGAACCGCCCGACTCGGCCCGGCGGGCGCGGCTTCGACGGCAGCCCTGCCGCCCCCGGGCGACCGGACACATGCCCGAAGTGTTTGCCAGCGAAAGGACCTGCCGGACGGGCGGCAACACCGGCGCCCCGTCGTGCGGCCAGGAGGCCGACGCGGCGGGGCGCCGCTTTCGGGACCCCGCCGCGCGGAGCGAAAAACCCGTGCGTTCCGTCCGGGTCGACCACAGGGACGGGAGGCCGACCGCGACGGCCGAACCTCTCCGGAACCACCGGCAGGCGCCGCTCGACCGTCGACAAATATGTAGACAAACGGGCAGGTCGCCCCCGGCGACCTGCCCGTCCTACGCCATCGGCGGCGGACCTTCCGGTCCGCCGCCGACTGTTCTTCACTTCTCTTCACGTCCACTGGTCGTCACGCATGCCCGACTCCCCCGTTGTCATCCGCTCGCCATCCACTGTTCCTGCAACCTGCGCGATCAGGACCAGTCGTCGTCCAGCACAACGTACTTCGTTGCATCTGAAACCATCTCACCCTTGGCCGTCACGGCCGCTCCACCCTGCCCCGCCGTCGCGGCTTCCGAGACGCCGACCCCCGCCGTGGCAAGGAATCCGGCGACAACCAGAACGCCGGTCACGATCTTTCGAACTACTACCGTGCCCATCGATACCCCCGTGTGTGCTGCGGTCTCGGGCACTACCTTGCGTTCCCCGGGCATTCGATTCCAAGGCAAACCCGATGTCGTAAACTTGCCTGACAACAAGTTCGCGCCGCCGCGGGGGAGTAACGCAGGATGTCGGATAGCGCCCTCTCTGTTCCTGGTTTCGCCGAATTGGACGACAGCAGTGCCCTGGCCTACCGCAAAGCGGTCCTCCACGGCCGCTATGTCCGGGAGGAGATCGCCGGGTCCCTGGGAACCAGTACCGAGGAGGCCGCGGCCATCGAGCAGGTCCTCACCGCCCTGAGCCTGCTGCGTCCGATGCCCGGTGAGCCCGATCTGCTCGTTCCGGTCAGCCCGGACGCCGCCGCGACCGACCTGGTGGGGGCGACGGAGAGTCACATACGCGAGCTCCAGCAGGCGGTGACCGATGTCCGCACGCGGATGCGCTCGCTGCTGCCCGCGTACTTCGAGAGCCGCCAGCAGCGCAACCAGACCGAGGCCATCGACGTGATCAGCGACGTCGAGGTGCTGCAGGCGATGCTCGACGAGTGGGGCGAGCGCTGCCGCACCGAGGTGCTCACCGCGCAGCCCGGCGGCCCCCGCTCTTCCGAGGCTCTGGCCCGGGTGCGGCCCAAGACCCTGCACCGCCTGGAGCGGGGCGTGCAGATCCGCCACCTCTACCAGCACACGGTCCGCCGGGACCTCGGCACGACCGCCTACGTACGGGCGATCACCTCGGCGGGCGCCGAGGTGCGCACGACGGACGAACTCATCGACCGGATCGTCGTGTACGACCGGGAGGTGGCCTTCCTGCCCGAGCAGCACGTGGTGGGGCGTCAGGCCGGCGCGGTCGTGGTGCGCGAGCCGACGCTCGTGGCGTTCGTGTGCAAGGTCTACGACCACCTGTGGTCGGGAGCCACGCAGTTCACCGCGGACGCGGAGGACACCCCGGAGGTCACCGACGACCTCAAGCGGTCCATCGTCAGGCTGATGGCCCAGGGCTACAAGGACGAGCTGGTCGCCCGGCGCCTGGGCATGTCGGTGCGCACCTGCCGGCGCTACATATCCCAGATCATGCTGGACGTGGAGGCCACCAGCCGCTTCCAGGCCGGTGTGAACGTCGCCCAGACCGGGCTCCTGGACCACCACGGCTGACCACAGCTGACGCACACTCCCGTGCCGGGTGGGTCAGTAGGTGACAGTCAGGAAGCTGCCAGCGGCACGGGCTGGATCCGGCCGGGGCCGGAACGGCAGCCTGTCCTGACGGGAGGCGAAGGACGCACTCCCTCCTGAGGGAGGCGGCGATGGAGAGCACCGCGGTGGCCCCCTGGCCGCTGACGACCACCGCCGCACGCCACCTGGTGCACCGGCCGGGCCGGTCCGCCGGATCGGGGGCCGGCGACGAGGAGTTCGTCCTCACCGGACCGCTCCCCGGCCCGGACCCGCTGGGCGGCACCGCCGCACCGGGGGCCTTCCACGACCTGCAGGCGGCCGCCGAGATGCTCCGCGAGGTGGGCGAGGTCATCGGGCAGGAGCACTTCCGGGTGCCCGCCGACCGCACCGGCATCTTCTACCGGTTCGCCCTCGACGCGGGCGACCTGGAGGCCTGGCGCAGGGGCCCCGGCGAGGCCGAGCTCACCGCCCACGTGCGGGTGTCCGCCGAGAAGGTCCTGGACGGGGTGCCGCGCGCCCTGGAGTTCACGGTCCGCCACGAGATCGACGGGGCCGACGCCGGACACGGCTCGGCCCATCTGCTGTTCCTGCCGCCGCTGCTGCACCGCAACCACCGCGAGAACAGCCGGACGGCGACCCTCAAAGCAGCGGCCGCCGCCGGCTCCGGCGGCGTCCCGGCCCAGGCCCCCGGCGGCCGGCCCGTCGCCCCCGCCGAAGTGGGGCGCACCGACCGCGCGCACGTCCTGCTGCGGGGCGCGGCCGCGAGCGGCGACGGCCGGCTGACGGCCGAGGTGTGCCCGCCGCGCCAGTGGCCGGGCAGCTCCCCCGCCGACACGCACGCCTCCTCCGCGATGCTGCTGGAGACCGTACGCCAGGCCTCGCTGCTGGCGGTGCACCGTACGGGCGGGGCCCCGCCCGAGCGGCTGACGCCGGCCACGCTGCAGCTGCACTTCCGCGGCTACGCCGAGGCCGACCTGCCGCTGCGCGCGGCGGTGGTCACGGGCCCGGCCGCGCCGGACCCGCGGGGACGGCGGCTGGTGCCGCTGACCCTGACGCTGGCCCAGGCGGGGCGGGCGGTCCTGGAGGCCCGTACGACGGTGGCCGAGGACCGCTGAGGACCCCGGCGGGTGCCGGGCCGTGCGGCGCGCGCCGGCTGCGCAGCGCGTCCTCGATCGCGGCCGCGGCCTCCACGTCCAGCATCGTGGTGACCTCGGTGTCCAGGGTCCGGCCGAAGCCCGCGTCGTACACGGCGACGCTGACCCGGTAGCCGGCGCCGCCGTCGCGGCCCTCCAGGGCGAGGGTGCGGAAGGTCCACTCGGTGCCCGCGCCGGCGGTGCCGTCGGGGCGGTGCACCAGGGTGGGCTTCCCGTCGGGCCCGAAGCCGAACTCGGTGAAGCGGAACTGCATCCCCTGCCCGATCGCCTTGCTGTACGCCTCCTTCAGCGTCCACAGCCGCACCAGGTGCGGGTTGCGCTCCTGCTCCGGCAGCTCGGCCAGCCGCAGCCGCTCGTGCGGGGTGCAGATGTGCCGGTCCAGGCCGCCCGCGTACAGGCGCCGGTCGGCGCGCTCGGCGTCGACGCCGACCAGGCCGCGGGTGGTCAGCCCCACGAGCAGCAGGTCCTCGGTGTGGCTGAGGCTGATGTCGATCTGGTCGCAGCCGCGCAGGTACGGCCGCCCGGTCGGCCCGTACATCAGCTCCAGGTCGGCCGCGTCCGCGTGCAGGGCGGCGGCCGCCGCGTGCTTGAGCAGGGTCCGCGAGGCGGCGTACCGCTCGCGGATCTCGGGGTGGGACAGGTCGAGGTAGCGGGCGTAGTCCCGGCCGAGCACGGCCCGCAGCGCCTCCTCGCCGCCGTAACGGGGACGCCAGTCGGCGAGGGTGCCGTGGACGAGCGCGGTGCCGTGGGCGCGCAGGTCGGCGCGGACGGCCGCCGGGTCGGCGCCGCCCGGGCCGAAGGGGATGGGGTCGCCGAGCGCCGCCGCGACGGGCGTGCCCGCTGCTGCCGTCATGCCGGGGTCCGCTCGCCGTGGGCCAGGGCGTGGATCTGGGCGAGGGTGCGGGAGCGCAAGACGGCGGCCACCGGGATCCGGCGGCCGGTGTCCTGCTCCAGGAGCATCACCAGCCGCAGCAGGTGCACCGAGTCCCAGGCGGGCAGGGTGTCGAAGTCCTCGGCGGCCTGCTGGACGGTGACGTCCAGGCCGAGCTCCTCGCGGAGCAGGTCCAGGAACCCCGCGAGGTCCGCCGTGCGGTCGGAGCCGCTCATCTGAGTCCTTTCGTGGATTCCCCGGCTTCAGCCGGGGGCGGAAACGAAGCCCCTGCGGATCAGGGCAAGGGCTGCAATTCGCCGTCAGGGCGGATCGCAGTGCGTTGACCCGCAGGTTTGATCCTTCACCTATGACCCCGCTAGTTTGTGAGCGTGACCACAGGCCATGTGAAGCGTGCTTTCAAGTACCGCTTCCATCCGACCGATGCGCAGGCAGCAGAGCTGTCTCGCACGTTCGGGTGTGTGCGGAAGGTCTACAACCTGGCGCTTGCCGCCCGTACGGAGGCGTGGGCGCGGCAGGAACGGGTCAACTACAGCCAGACATCGGCCATGCTGACGGCGTGGAAGAAGACCGGGGAACTGGCCTACCTCAACGACGTGTCGTCGGTTCCGCTCCAGCAGGCGCTTCGGCACTTGCAGACGGCGTTCGCCAACTTCTTCGCCAAGCGGGCGAAGTACCCGCGCTTCAAGAGCCGGAAGAAGGCGCGGAAGTCGGCCGAGTACACCACGTCCGCGTTCCGTTTCCGTGCCGGGCGGCTGACTCTCGCGAAGATGGCGGAGCCGCTGGACATCGTGTGGTCTCGTCCGCTTCCCGAAGGGGCGACGCCGTCCACGGTGACTGTCTCGCAGGACGCGGCCGGGCGCTGGTTCGTGTCCCTCCTGGTGGAAGACCCGGCCGTCAAGCCGCTTCCCGCCACCGGTACCGCGGTCGGCATCGACGTCGGTTTGGACCACCTGCTGACGCTCTCGACCGGGGAGAAGATCGCTAATCCCCGGCATGAGCGCAGGGACCGTGCGCGGCTCGCCCTGGCCCAGCGCCGCCTGGCGAGGAAGGCCAGGGGCGACGGCGCGAACCGGGCCAAGGCCCGGCAGCGGGTCGCGAAGATCCACGCCCGAATTGCCGACCGCCGCCGGGACCACCTGCACAAGCTGACCACTCGACTCGTGCGTGAGAACCAAACGCTCGTGGTCGAGGACCTGACCGTGCGCAACATGGTCAGGAACCGGGGCCTGGCCCGTGCCATCAGCGACGCGGCGTGGGCGGAGTTCCGGAGCATGCTGGAGTACAAGGCTGCCTGGTACGGGCGGGAAGTGATCGCGGTGGACCGCTTCTTCCCGTCCTCCAGGCTGTGCTCGCATTGCGGCATCCTGCAAGAACGGATGCCGCTGCACGTACGCACCTGGACGTGCGCGGACTGCGGCGCGACCCATGACCGGGACGTGAACGCAGCGGAGAACCTTCTGGCCGCCGGGCTGGCGGTGACAGTCTGTGGAGCCGGTGTAAGACCTCAACGGAGCACTCCGAGCGGGCAGTCGGCGACGAAGCAGGAAACCCCACGGCGCGAGCCGTAGGAGTCCCCCTCCTTCAGGAGGGGGAGGAAGTCAAGCACTGTCTCCTTCGTCGGGTCCTGCGGGCGTGAAGCGGGCCCGCAGGCGCAGGTGGGCCGGTACGGGGGGCGGTTCGGCCAGGTCGTGGGCGAAGCGCAGCCCGTCCGGGGCGGTGTCACGGGCTCCTGCTCCCGCCCCTGTTCCCGCTCCCGCTGCTGTTCCTGTTCCTGCCGGCTCCTCCGTGAAGCCGAGCGAGGGGTACAGGTCGCGGACGCGGCCGTTGGCGCGGGTGGGCACGTACCGGGCGTGGACCGCGGGGATCCCCCGGGCCTTGGCGTGGTGCAGCAGCGCGGCGAGCGCGCCGTGCTCGACGCCGCGGGCCAGGGCCCGGCAGCTGAGCAGCATGTTGTCGATGTGCAGGCTGCCGTCGGCGGCGGTGCGGGTGAACAGGGCGCCGACCAGCCCGCTGTCGCCGAACCGGTCGCGCAGGTGCACGGCGAGCAGCAGCCGGTCGGGGCGGGCGGCGAGTTCGGCGACGGCCTCGGGGGGCAGCCGTTCGCCGGTCAGGTTGAACTGGTTGGTGCGCAGGGTGAGCTGGGCGAGGCGGTCGAGCTCGCGTGGTTCGGGCGGGGCGATGCGCACCTCGAGCTCCAGCTCGCGCAGGTAGTCCTCGTAGGAGCCGGTGTGCTCGCGCAGCTCCTCGCGGGCGGCGGCCTGGCGGTACTGGCCGGTGCGGTGGCGGTCGTCGTCGGTGGTGTGCGGGGTGTCGAACCAGCCGTCGGCGAGGAGGCGTTCGACGTGCAGGGCGGGCTCGTCGGCGCTGAGCGGGACGACGGGGGTGCCGGGCAGGTGGCGGCGGATCAGGGCCCGCTCGGCGGCGGAGTCGTCGGCGAGGACGAGGGCGTCGGCGGCGATGCCGAGGCGGGCGGCGATGTCGCGGAGGTTGCCGTCCTTGGGATCCCAGTTCGCGTTGATCCGTACGAAGTCCTCCGGGCGCAGGACCATGTCGGGGTGGTCGCGCAGCACGTCGAGGACGGGTGCCTCGTCGTTCTTGCTGCTGACGGCGAGCAGCACGCCCTGCGCGGCCAGCTGTTGCGCGGTGCGCTGCAGGGCCGTGTACGGCTCTCCGCGCAGGCCCCCGCCGGGGGCGATGCCGTCGGGGCCGTCCTCGCTGAGGATGCCGTCCCACAGGGTCCGGTCCAGGTCGAGGACCAGGCACTTCTTGGTCATGCCGCGGCGGGCGCGCAGGACGTGGACGGCCTCGCGGGCGAGGGCGGCGAACAGGTGCGGGCCGAAGGCGGTGCGGGCGTAGAGCTCCAGGCGGGTGTCGGTGGCGGGGCCCTGGGCGGCGGCGACCAGCGGATCGAGGTCGACGACGTGCAGGCCGGGGTGGTCGGCGGTCAGGCGCAGCAGCCGGGCGTTGAACTCCCGCCACACCGCGCCGAGCAGGGCGCGGCGGCCGAGGCCGACGATCCGGCGGGGGTGGCGGGCGGGCAGGGGCAGGGTGGTGAGGACGAGGGCGCCGGTGCCGTGGGCGGTGTGCGCGGCGGCGGCGGTGAGGCGCTCCAGCAGGCGTGCGCAGGCCTCCTCGACGTCGGGCACGTCCCAGGGGGAGGGCAGGGCGCCGAAGACGGCGTCGGCCTCCAGGACGCAGAGGGTCAGCTCGGGCCGGGCCCGGCGCAGCGGGCCGTCGGGGTCGGTGAGATCGCGCAGCCAGCCGCCGAAGTCGCCGGTGACCAGGCGGGTGAGCAGACCGTGACGGGCGAGTTCGGCCGTGAGGGGATCGCCGAGCGGGGTCACGGTGGAGTGCCCGGTGAGCGCGACGGTGACGGCGGCCACCCCGGGGTGGTGGGCCAGGACCTCGTCGACGTCCAGCCCGGCCAGCATCCGACCGCAGCGCAGCAGGTCGTCGGTGAGCGCGGCCGGCTCCCGCTCGCCGTCGTCGAGCAGCTCGGCCAGCAGCCCCGGCACGCGGGGCCACTCCTGCCCCAGCAGCCCTGCGTCGCGCAGCGCCCGCAACCGCACGACCACCGTTCCGGCGGCAGGAGCGGCAGGAGCGGCAGGAGCGGCAGGAGCGGCAACCGCATCCGGCAGGGCGGCCGTCGGGGCGGCCGTGGTCACGGGCGTCACTGGTCCTCCCGGGGCTTTTCGAGGGTGAGGCCGGCCTTGATCCATTTGCTGGACTCGACGACCACGGACACGGCCTTCGCGCCCGGGGTCATCTCGGGCAGCAGCCGGTCGAGCTGGAGCAGCGGCAGGGCGTTGCCGGTGTTGCCGGTCTCGGCCACGCAGGAGACCTCGCGGGCGGCGGGGGCGTACAGGCCCTCGACGATGCGCTGCGTCATCCGGCCCGACAGCTGCGGCGGCAGCAGGAAGTCGAGCTCCTCGGCGCGCCACCCGGTGGACTCCAGCAGCTCCCACAGGATCTCGCCGGCCAGGGCGGGGACCTGCGCCTCGATGGCCTTGTAGTCCTCGAACATCATCAGGCGGTCCGGGTCGGGCCGGGCGGCTCCGTGCCAGTCGACGATCTGCCCGGCAGGCCGGCCGAGGCCGGTGAAACGGTTCAGCAGGCTGCGGACGGCGACGCCCTCCCCCAGCGGCTCGGCGCTGACCACCGCGGCCCCGGCGCCGTCTCCGAACAGCACGTAGTTGACGAGCTCCTGGGAGGACAGCCCGGCCACGTCCCGCCCGGCGTCCAGGAAGCGGGCCGTGACGTCCCCGCCCACGACGAGCCCAATGCGGTGGCCCCCGGCCAGCAGGGCGCGGGCCACGTCCAGGGCCTGCACCGCTCCGGCGCACCCGCCCTGGAGCTGGTACGCGGGCAGGTGGTTCAGCCCGAGCCGGTCGGCGACCGCGGTGGCCGTGGTGGGCAGCAGGGTGTCCGGGGTGGCGGTGGTCAGGACCAGGAAGTCCAGCTCCGCCGGCTCCAGGCCGGCCGCGTCCAGGGCCCGTACGGCGGCCTCGGCACACAGGTCGGCGAGGCTGTGCGTGGCGGCGCCGGTGACCGGGTCCCAGCCGAAGTGGCGGGTGCGGGTGCCGACGAACGCGTCGATCCACTCCTCGCTCAGGTGGAACACCTCGTCCATCACGGTGTTGTCGACGGGCGGGCCGGGCAGCGCGGCCCCGGTCCCGGCGAGGTGGAACAGGGGTGCGGTGGCGGTCTGCGAGGTCTGCGCGGTCATATGGCGGCTCCCACCGTGATCCACTCCTGTACGAACTCGGCGAGGGTGCCCACCGAGCGCAGCGCGGGCAGCAGCTGCTGGACCGTGATGCCGGCGGCCTGCGGCAGCCGGGTCTCGATCCGGTCCTTGAGCTGCATGATCATCACGGAGTCGAACCCGAGGTCCTCGTAGAACCTGGCCCCCGCGTCGACCCGCTCGCGCGGGTACTCCCCCACCTGGACGACGGCCTCGACCACGGCGGCGAGCACCGGATCCCGCTCCGCGTCCACGGCGGCGGTGGCGGGCACGGCCCCTCCCCCACCCGCGGCCGGAGCGGCAGTCTCCCCGCGCCCGGCCGGCTCCGCACCGCCGGCCCCCGCCGCGGCCGGCCGGGCCGCCGGCTGCTGCCAGAACCGGTGCTCGGTGGAGAAGGCGTACGGCGCGAGCCGCTCCGCCCTGCGGTGACCGGGCTCGTACAGCTCGTCCCAGGACGGCTCCGCGCCCGCCCGGTACAGGTCGGCCAGGGTCTGCGCGAGCTCGGCGGCCCCCGCGCCGCGCCCGGGGGCCGGGTGCAGCAGCCGGGTGCCCGACGGCAGCCCGGCCCGCCCGGCGAGCTGCACGAGCTGCGGCAGCGGGCCGATCTCCACCAGGCAGGTCGCACCGGTCTCGGCGACCAGCGCGCCCAGCGCGTCGGCGAACCGGACCGGGGCGGCGGCCTGTTCGGCCCAGTACGCGGCGTCCGGCGCCTCCTCACCCAGGACGCGGCCGCGGGAGGTGGAGGCGAAGGGGATCCGGGCGGGCGCCGACGGCGGCGCCTGCCCGAGGATCTCCTCGGCGTCGGCCCGGAAGCCGGGCAGGGCCGGGGCGATCAGCGGGGAGTGGAAGGCGTGGCCGACGCGCAGTTCGCGGCTGTCGATGCCGCGTACGCGCAGCACGCCCGAGGCCCGGGCGAGCGCGTCCCGCGGCCCGGACAGCACCGTGTCGGCGGGCCCGTTGACGGCGGCGAGCGCCAGCTCCGGTTCGACGGCGAGCAGTCCGGCGACGGCGTCCTGCCCGGCCCGTACGGCGAGCATGCCGCCGCCCTCGGGCAGCCGGTCCATGTGCGCGGCGCGCGAGGCGACCAGGCGGGCCGCGGCGTCGAGGTCGAGGAGCCCGGCGGCGACCGCGGCCGGGTACTCGCCGATGCTGTGGCCGAGCACGGCGTCGGGGACGACGCCCAGGTCGGCGAGGGTGGCGGTGAGCGCGTGGGCGACGGCGAACAGCGCGGGCTGGGCCCAGCGGGTGCTGTGCACGGCCGGGTCCTCGGCGAGGATCAGCTCGCGCACCGAGCCCCCGGTGTACGGGCGCAGCGCCTCGTCGACGGCGTCGAGGTGGCGGCGGTAGAGCGGCGACTCCCGGTACAAAGCAGCGCTCATGCCGGGTTCCTGGGCGCCCTGCCCGGTGTAGAGGAAGGCGACGACCGGGGCGTGCCGGACGCGTTCGGCGATGCCGGCGCGCAGCCGCTCGTCCTCGGCGGCGGTGCGCAGGGCGGCGGAGAGGGAGGCGGTGTCGCGGGCGGTGAACGCGGCCCGGTAGGGCAGGCCGGCCTTGACCCGGTTGCTGGACCAGCACACGGCGGCGGCGTCCCCGCGCGGGCGGCGGGCGAGGACGTCGGCCTGGGCGGCCAGGTTGCGGCGCAGCGCCTCGGGGGTGTCGCCGGAGACGGTGAACACCCCGACGGGGGCCTGCGTACGGGCGGGGGCGCCCGCCAGCGGGCGGACCGGGGTGCGGGCCGTGCGCGGGGCGGTGGCGAGGACGGCGTGGGCGTTGGTGCCGCCCATGCCGAAGCTGCTGACGCCGCCGACGACCTCGCCGGCGGGCAGCCGTACGGGGGCGCCCAGCAGCCGAAGGCCCCGTTCGGCCAGGCGCAGCTGGGGGTTCTCGCGGGCGGCGAAGCGGCTGGCGGGCACGATGCGGTGGTGCAGGGCCAGGGCGGTCTTGATCAGGCCGGCGATGCCGGAGGCGCCCTCGGTGTGCCCGATGTTGCCCTTGACGGAGCCGAGCCCGACCGGCTGCTCGCGCGGTACGCCGTGCACCTCACCGAGGGCGGCGCACTCGATGATGTCGCCGAGGACGGTGCCGGTGCCGTGGGCCTCGACGAAGCGGACCTCCTCGGGGGCGATGCCGGCGCGGCGGCAGGCGGCGGCCACGACCTCGCGCTGCGACCAGCGGCTGGGGGCGGTGACGCCGTTGCTGCGGCCGTCCTGGTTGACGGCGGTGCCGCGGATGACGGCGTAGACGCGCTGCCCGTCGGCGATCGCGTCCTCCAGGCGCCGCAGGACGACGACGCCCGCGCCGTCGCTGCGGCCGATGCCGTCGGCGTCGGCGCTGAAGGGCTTGCAGCGGCCGTCGGGTGCGGCCAGGCCCATCTGCCGGTAGACCAGCCCCAGCGCCGGGGTCAGCACCAGGTTGACGCCGGCGGCCAGCGCCGTGCCGCACTCCCCCGACAGCAGGGAGTTGACGGCGAGGTGGACGGCGACGAGGGAGGAGGAGCAGGCGGTGTCGACCGCGAGGCTCGGCCCCTTGAGGTTGAGGTGGTACGAGATCCGGTTGGCGATCATGCCGGTGCTGCTGCCGGCGCCGAGCTGGGGCGTGACGCGGGCGTAGTCGCCCATGTGCAGCTGCGCCCACTCGCTGCCCATGACGCCGACGAACACGCCGGTGTCGCTGCCGGCGAGGGTGGCGGCGGCCCGGCCGGAGTCCTCCAGGGCCCGCCAGGCGCACTGGAGCAGCAGCCGCTGCTGCGGGTCCATGGCGGCGGCCTCGCGCGGGGCGATGGAGAAGAAGTCGTTGTCGAAGACGGCGATGTCGTCCAGGAACCCGCCGTGGACGGCGTCGTCGAAGCCGGCCCCGTCCCGGCGGGCGGCGGGCAGGGCGCCGATGGCGTCGCCGCCGCGCATCAGGAGCTCCCAGAAGGCGTCGGCGTCCGGCGCCCCGGGGAAGACGCAGTCCATGCCGACGACGGCGACGGGGGTCATCGCCGGTGTTCCGGGGCCAGGACCGCGCCGTGCAGGGCCAGTTGGCCGGCGAGCGCGGCCACCGTGGGGTGGTCCCAGGCCAGCTGCGGGTCCAGCGGCAGGCCGAAGACGTCCTCGATGTCGCCGCACAGGCTCAGCGCGCACACCGAGTCCATGCCGTACTCGGCGAGCGGCACGTGCGGGTCGATGGTCTCCGGCAGCCGGTCGAGGTAGACGGCGATGCGGGCGGTCACCCACTGCTGCAGGGGTACGAGGGCGTGCCGGGCCGGGGCGGGCGGGGGCGGGGAGGTGTGCATTCCTGGGCTCCTTGTGCTGTCGGGCTGTCTTCGGGCGTCTCGGGGCGAACGGTCAGCCCGCCAGCGGGGCGTTGTAGAGGTCGAAGCTGCGGCGGTCGCCGAAGCGGGCCAGGACTTCCTGGTGCACCCGGGCGGTGCACTCGGCCGGCAGCTCGGGCACGGGGGTGCCCAGGCGCCGGGCCAGGCGGTGCAGGGCGGCCGCCGCCCAGGAGGGGTCGGCCAGGAAGGGGTCGGGGCCGCCGCGGTTGTGCCGCCACACGCCGAGGACCGCGGCGGCGGCCAGCACCAGGACGTAGCGGTCGGTCAGTGCGAACCAGGCCGGGCCGACGGCCGTGCCCGAGTCGGGCGGCGGCAGGGCGAGGACGCGGGCCCGCAGCTCGGCCAGCTCGGCGCAGAGCCGGCCGGCCAGGGTGTGCAGGGTCCGCTCGGCGGGGCTGGTGCCGAAGGAGAGGGCGGCGGTCTCGGCGAGGGTGGCGCTGAGGCTGTCGCGGCCGCTGGCCAGGGCCAGCCCGGCCGAGTCGAACGCGGGCAGCGGCGCGCCGGGCCGGAACAGCTCGGCCGGTGCCTCGGCCGTCCGGAACCAGGAGGTCCCGGCGAGGGCGGTGAGCTGCGGGATGATCGTGGCCTGGCAGGCGACGGTCCCGGCGTGGCCGAGGCTGACCACGGGCACGTCCCGGACGTGCTTCTGGAAGATCCCGACCGTGCCCTCGCGGGTGTAGACCTCCGAGCCCAGGACGGTGGTCAGGTCGTACATGGTGCCGCTGAGGATGCGCGGCAGCAGGGCCTTGACCGCCGAGGAGTACACGCTCGTCTCGGCGGGCAGCAGGTGCAGGGCCCGGGTGGTGGTGACGGCGAGGCAGTCGTACATCAGGAGGTCGGTGAAGGCCCCGGTCAGCGTGGCGGCGGTGTGCTGCGGGTCGACGGGGGCGCGGCCGGCCCGGCCGGGGCCCTGCGAGTGGTCCACGAGGACGGCGGTGCGCAGCGCGGTGTCCACGGCGGCCGCCGACAGGGAGGCCATCAGGGTGCGGCTGACCTGGAAGGAGCGCAGGGCGGTGACCACGCCGGTGCCGGCTGCGCCGAGCAGGGCGTGGTCGGGCACCGGGCACGCGTCGAGCTCGACGCCCGCGAAGAAGCAGCCGCGCAGGCCGAGGGCGGGCGGGCGGCGGGTGACGCGGTAGCGGTCGGCGGGCAGGGTGTGCGGGTCGAGCAGCAGCGCGGAGTGCGCGGCGGTGGAGCCGGGGCGGTCGTCGGTACGGGCGAACAGCACGAGGGCGTCGGCCCGGTGGAGGTTGAGGACGACGGGCTTGCTGCCGGTGACGGTCCAGCCGCCGGACGGGGCGGGGGCGGCCCGTACCTGACTGCGGACGAGGTCGTTGGTGTGGGCGGTCTCGTGCTGGGCGATGGCCGCGCGGGAGCCGGCCAGCATGCGGCCGGCGAGCCAGTCGCGCTGGGCGCGGCTGCCGTGCATCCAGACGTCGTTGGCGGCCATGAAGGAGGTCATGCCGTAGCCGGCGCCGAGCGCGACGTCGCGGCGGAACACCGGCCGCATCAGGCGCAGCAGGGTCTCGGCGGAGTCGAAGCGGCCGCCGAGGGAGGTGGGCACGTACTCGCGGTTCATCCCGAACCCGTCGAGCAGGGCCTCGCCGTCGGCGCTGGGCACGGCCCGCCGGTCGGCGGCGAGCAGCGCGTCGTGGCCGACGGGGTTGGCGGGGTCGGCGGGGTCCCCGAGGAGGGCCTCCAGCCGGGCGACCCGCTCGTCGGCGGCGGCCTGCGCGCTCGCGGCCGCCTCGTACGCATCCACGGTGGCGGGCGCGGGCGCGGGCGCGGCGGGGGCGTACGGGCGGGCCGGGTCCGCCGGGGCCGCGGGCCGCAGGGCCTGCGGCACCCTCATCGGGCGCCGCCCGGGGCGGTTTCGCGGCCCGGGGAGAAGGCGTACAGGCCCTGCGGGTGGGTGAGGGCGCGGACGGCGGGGTCCACGGTCTCGAAGAGCGGGGACAGCCGGCCCTCCAGGAACAGCTTGCGCATCAGGCTGCGCTGGACCTTCCCGCTGGTGGTGCGCCGCAGGGTGCCCGGCCGGACCAGGACGATGTTGCCGGCGGGGACGTCGAAGTCCCGGCCGACCAGCGTCTGGATGCGGTGCACCAGCTCCTGGAGGCGGTCCGCGTCGGCGCCCGCCGCGCGGACCTCGTGCACGACGACCAGCTGCTCGCGGTCGGTCTCCACGGTGAACACCGCGCCGTGGCCGGCCCCGAGCGCCGGGCTGAGGTCGCGCACGGCCCACTCGACGTCCTGCGGGTAGATGTTGCGCCCGTTGAGGATGATGACGTCCTTGAGCCGGCCGGTGACGTACAGCTCGCCGTCGGCCAGCGCCCCGAGGTCGCCGGTGCGCAGCCAGCCGCCGGAGCCGCCGGCGAGGCGGCCGTGGAAGGTCTCGGAGGTGTCCAGCGGGCGGCCCCAGTAGCCGCGGGCCACGCTGTCGCCGCGCAGCCAGATCTCGCCGACGCGCCCCTCGGCCAGCTCGCCGCCGGCGACGGGGTCGACGATGCGGACGTCGAAGTCCTCGGCGCGGATGCGGCCGCTGGAGACCAGGGTGCGCCCGCCCGTCCCGGGGACGGCGGGGGCCAGCACGTCCTGCTCCAGGGCGGCTTCGTCGACGGTGAGCCTGTTGTGGGCGGTGCCGGGGGCGCCGCCGGAGACGACGAGGGTGGCCTCGGCCAGGCCGTAGCCCGGGTAGAGGCTCTCGGCGCGCAGCCCGGCCGGGGCGAAGCGGCGGGCGAAGGCGTCCATGGTGGCGGCGCGGACCGGCTCGGCGCCGCACAGCGCGAGGCGCCAGGTCGACAGGTCCAGCGTGGCGAGCTGCGCGTCGGTGACGCGGCGGGTGCACAGGTCGTAGCTGAAGTTGGGGCCGCCGCCCACGGTGAGCCCGTAGTCGCCGATGGCCTGCAGCCAGCGCATGGGGCGCCGGATGAACGAGGTCGGCGACAGGTGCACGGAGAAGGAGCCGAGGAACAGCGGGTGCAGCAGGTGCGCGATGAGGCCCATGTCGTGGTAGTGCGGCAGCCAGCTGACGAACCGGTCGTCTCCGGTGGTGCCCAGCATGTGCTGCAGCGCCTCCTGGTTGGCCATCAGGTTGCGGTGGCTGACCATCACCCCGCGCGGCTGCGAGGTGGAGCCGGAGGTGTACTGGAGGAACGCCAGGTCGTCCGGCCCGGTGCGCGGCGGCTGCCAGGCGGCCGGGTCGGCCGCGGGGTCCTCGACGTCGGTGGCCAGGCACACGGTCTCGCCGCGCCCGGCCATCGCCAGCCACAGCGAGGCCTCGGGGGCGTTGGCTGAGTCGGTCAGCACCATGCGGGCGCCGGTGTCCTTGAGGATGCCGGAGACGCGCTGGAGGCGCTCGCCGCGGTCGCCGGGCAGCGGGGCGGGCACGGCGACGGCACCCGCGTACAGGCAGCCCATGAACGCCTTGAGGAAGTCGGGGCCGGGCGGGTACAGCAGCAGGACGGGCTGGCCCTGGGCTCCGTGCTCGCACAGCCGGACCGCCAGGGCGCGGGCCTTGCGGTCGAGTTCGGCGTACGTCACGTGCTCGGCGCCGCCCGCGTCGTGCAGGAAGACCTGCGCGTCGGCGCTGCCCCGGCTCGCGGCGCGGTCGCGCACCAGATCCGTGAACGTGCTGAATCCAGCGGTCAACTCGGGCCCCCTCGTGACATTTCCCCGGCAATGCCACGGCATGGTTCCCGGACGGCCTAAAGCAGGGCTTGCGGACGGCTGCGGCACCGGCAAAGGGGTGCCCGCGGGCGGGCGGCGGGGGCGGGAGGGGTCGACGGCCACCGGGCAGGGGCCGGGTCACCGGTGGTCCGGGCCGTTATAGGGGTGTGGAACCGGCCGGGCCGCCCCCCGGCCGACCTACATTGGGCTGGTGCGCGCCGGTCCGGCATGCCGCCGCCCCGGCAAGCCGCGCAGTGCAGTACAGCGCAGAACAGCCAAGGGGGCGGGGGAGCATGCGATTTCGGGTTCTGGGTCCGCTGGAGGTCACCGCGCCGGGAACGGGCGGCGCCGCCCTCGCACCGCGGGCCGCGAAGATCCGGGTGGTGCTCGCCGCCCTGCTCGTGCGGGCGAACGAGACCGTCTCGGTGGACGGCCTGATCGACGAGCTGTGGGGAGAACACCCGCCGCGCACGGCGATGACCACCCTGCAGGTGTACGTCTCCCAGCTGCGCAAGCTGCTGCACGAGGCCGACCCGGAGTACGGGCGGGACTCCCTGGTCACCCGGGCGCCCGGCTACCTGCTGCGCGTGGACCCGGCCCAGCTGGACCTGGCCGCCTTCGAGGAGCTGCACCAGCGCGGCCGCGAGGCGATGCAGCGCGGCGACCACGCGGCCGCGGCCGACTTCCAGCACCGGGCGCTGGCGCTGTGGCGCGGCCCGCTGCTCTCGGACACCCCGCACGGGCCGCTGCTGGACAGCACCGCCGGCCGGCTCGCGGAACTGCGGACCTCGGCGCTGGAGCAGCGGGTGCGGGCCGAACTGTGGCTGGGGCGCCACCAGGACCTGGTCGGGGAGCTGCAGGAGATCACCGCGGAGCTGCCGATGCGCGAGGAGTTCCACGCGCACCTGATGGTGGCCCTGTACCGGTGCGGGCGGCAGGCGGACGCGCTGCGCGTCTTCGCCCGGGTGCGGCGCGCCCTGGTGGACGAGCTGGCGATCGAGCCGGGCCGGCCGCTGCAGCAGCTGCACCGGCGGATCCTGACCGGGGACGCGGCGCTGCTGCGCCCGCCGGGGCTGGCGGCGGGGGCGGAGGCGGGGGCCGATGCGCCTGCAGCTGCGGGCGGCGGTGCGTCGGCCGTCCCGCAGCCGCCGCGGGCCTCCGAGGCCGTACGGGAGGCCGCGCGGCGGGAGCCGCAGGATCTGCAGAATCCCCAGGCCGGGCCGGCGCCGCGGGCGACCGCACTTCAGGCGACCGCCCCGGAAGCCGTGCCGCCCGCCCCGCCCGCCTCCTTCACCGGCCGCGAGGAGGAACTGGACGAGCTGAGCGGGCTGCTGCGCACCCTGCCCGTCGGCGGGGCGGTCGTGCTGACCGGCGCGGCCGGCACCGGCAAGACCGCCCTGGCCCTGGCCGCCGCCGACCGGCTGGCCCCGCTCTTCCCGGATGGCCGTGTCTTCCTGGACCTCGAAGACCTCGACCTGCACTCCCCGGCCGCCCATCCCCTCGTACGACTCCTGCGCGCCTGCGGAGCCGAGGGCCCGCTGCCCGCACACGAGGCCGCGCTGCGGGAGCTCCTGGACGGCATCACCCGGGGCCGGCGGATGCTGTTCGTGCTGGACGGGGCCGCGGACGCGGACCGGGTGCGGCCGCTGCTGCCCGCCACCGCCGGCAGCGCGGCCCTGGTCACGGCCCGGCGGGAGCCCTCGGCGCTGACCGGGCGGGTGCTGACGCTGCGCGAGCCCGCCCCGCGCGAGGCGGGGCAGCTGTTCCTCGCCGCGGCGGGCCGGCCCGCCGACGCCGCGGACGGGGCCGCCGTACGGGAGGTCGCCGCGCTGTGCGGGCAGCTGCCGCTGGCCCTGCGCGCCGCCGCCGAGCTGCTGACCGCCCACCCGCACTGGACGCCGGAGACGCTGGCGGCACGGCTGCGCGACGAACCGGGCCGGCTGGCCGAACTGGGACGCGTCGACCGGGACTTCACGGCCCGGCTGCGCGCACCGTACGAGGGCGCGGACGATCCGGGGCGCGCGGCGTTCCGGCTGCTGGGGCTGCTGCCGGCCGGGCCGTTCACCGCCGAGGCCGCCGCGGCCGTTCTGGGCCTCGCGCCCCAGGCGGCCCGTACGGTACTGGCCGGCCTGGAGCGGGAGCGGCTGGTGGAGCCGGAGGCCGTACCGGACGAGCCGGAGCAGCACTGGCGGCTGCCCGAGCCGCTGCGGCTGCTGGCCGCCCAGGAGCTCGCGGCGCACACCCCGCAGGACCGGATCCGGGCGGCAGCGGCCCGGCTGGCGGACACGTACACGCAGGACGTACGGCGCCTGACCGCCGAACCCTCGGACGAACGGCGGCTGCAGTGGTTCACCCGCCGGGAGGCGGCCCTGCTGGCGGTGGTGCGCACGGCGCACCGCAACGAACTCTGGCCGCAGACCATCGAACTGACCACCGCCATGACGGCATTCGTGGAGGCCAGGGCCTCGTGGGAGGTGTGGGAGGCCGGGCACGCCCTGGCCCTGGAGGCGGCGCAGCGGCTCGGCGACCTGGCGGCGGAGGCCCGGCTGCTGCGCTCGCTGGGCGACCTGTCCTGGCAGCGCAGGCGGCTGTCGGCGGCCGGCGACTACTACGAGCAGGCCCTGCTGACCGCGGACGCGGCCCCGGCGGTCGCCGAGCGCGGCCGCGCCCTGGTGGGCCTGGCCGACCTCCAGCTCGACGCGGGCGCGGTGGAGGGCGCGGCGGCGCTGCTCTCCCCCGCCCTGGACGCGGTCGCGGAGGACCCGCGAGGAACCTGGGAGGCGCGCCGGGTCCTGGCCCTGGTGGCCCTGGAAACGGACGGCCCCACCGCAGCCCGCCCCCACTTCACGGCATGCCTGGACCTGGCAACCACCCTGAACGACACCCGCCTCCACTCCTACGCCCACCGCTGGCTCACCCGCCTCACCACCCCCACCTCCCCCCACCCCACCTGGCGAGAAATCCGCCCGGGCATCTGGCGCACAACCCCGGCGGCCTGACCCAAGATCGCCGGGCGGTAGGGTCGTTGTGCAACACGACGCGAAGGGGAGCTTGTGGCGCGGGTTGCGGTGGTTGGTGGGGGGATCAGTGGGCTGGGGACGGCCCTCATGCTCGGGCGGCGGGGCCATGCGGTCACCCTGTTCGAGCAGGACGGGCGGGAGGCCGGGGAGGACCTGGACCGGGACTTCTTTCAGTGGGACAGGCCCCGGGTCCCGCAGGCCGTGCAGCCCCACTCGCTGCTGGCACCCGTGCGGACCGTGCTGCGCGCCGAGGCCCCCGATGTGTACGCCGACCTGCTGGCGCGCGGAGCCCGGGAGTACCACGAGTTCGACTGGTTTAGCGGGCATGGCGGGCTTCCGCCGCACCGGGACGGCGACGAGGACCTGGTGACCCTGCGCACCCGCCGCATCGTGCTGGAGGCCGCCTTGGCCGCGGCCGTGCGGCGGGAATCCGGCGTTGATGTGCAACGGGGCCTGCGGGTGGACGGGCTGGCCGTCCGCGAGGGCCGCCCTCCGCGGGTCACCGGTGTGCGGGTGGGCGCGGACACGTGCCTGGCGGACCTCGTCGTCGATGCGTCCGGGCGCCGCTCGCCGGTTCCCCGCTGGCTGATCGAGGCCGGCTGCCGGCCGCCCGTGGTCGACAGCCACCGCACCGGAATCGCCTATCTGTGCCGCTGGTACCGCCTGCGGGCCGACGGCCCGCGGGAGCCGGGGCGGGTGAAGACCGGTTCGGCAGCACCGTTCGCGCTCGCCGGCGTCTTCCCTTCCGACAACGACACCTTCGCGGTGCACCTGGTGCTCTCCACCGGCGATCCGACCCGCGGCGCGCTCACCGACCCCGCCGTGTTCGAGGCCGCCGCGCGCCGCTTCCCCGCCACCGCCGCCTGGCTCGACCTGGCCCCCGAACCGCAGTCGGCCGTCCTGGCGATGGCCGGCCTCGACAACCGCTGGACCGCCCTCGCTGACGGTGACGGACCCGTCGTCACCGGCCTCGTCAACGCGGGTGACAGCCTCATCCACACCAACCCCACCTCGGGCCATGGCGTGTCCCTCGGTCTGCGCGCGGCCCAGTACCTCGCCACCCATGCCGACCAGGTCGCCGCGGACCCCCTCGGCTACCACGCCTGGACGGAGCGGTCCCTGCGCCCGTGGTTCGACGCACAGGTGGCGGCCGACCGGGCCACCGCGCAGCGCCTCGCCGAGAGCGCACCGCCCCCGGACCGGCGGGCCGCTGCCGTGGCCGCCTGCGCCTTCGACGACCCCGTCGTCATGAGGGCCCGGGCGCAGGTGCGCCATCTCGTGCGCACGGCGGACGAGGCGTACGGCACCGACGAGGTCGACCGGCACGTCAGCGCATGGCTGGCTGCCCGCCCGGACTTCTCCCCCCGGTACGACGGCCCGACCCGGGACCAGTGGGAGGAGACCCTCGTACCGGTCGGCTAGTTCGAGTCGACTGCGGCTTCGATGCGGTCGAGCTGTGCCGCGAGGAGCTCCTCGAACGCGGCGCGGCGGTCCGCCCCGAGGGGGCGGACGTCGCGCGCGAAGTGGGCCAGGGCCGGGAAGCGTTCGGGGTCGGCACCCAGCACCGCCACGCGGAACAGCTCCATGCCCTGTTCGCGCTCATCCGGGGTGACCGTGCTGACTCCGGCCTCGGAGGCGATCAATGCGGCGATGAGGACCGCGAGCCGGTGGTAGCGCGCCGGGATCTCCTCGTCGGGCAGTCCCGACGCACGCAGGGCCTGCAGCACCTCTTCCATGACCAGCCGGGAGCCGGTGCCGCCTGACGCGTAGCGTCCCCAGACCGCGGCGAGCTGGGGCTGCCCGCCGAAGGCGTCCCTCAGACGCAGGGCCAGGGCCGTGATGCGCTGCTTCCAATCGCCCTCGGGGCGGTGACCCTCCATGGCGGCGAGGAGGATCCGGTCGGCGACCGCGCGCAGCAGTTCGGTCTTGCTGCGGAAGTGCCGGTAGAGGCTGGAGGAGTCGGTCCCGAGGACCGCGGCCAGCTTGCGCACGCTGAACGACTCCGCGTCGCTCGTGCGCAGCAGCTCCGCCGCCGCATCCAGGATCTCCTCGGTCGACCAACGCCTTCGGCCTGCCATCCCGCTCCTCTCGCCGATGCTCGCCGATGCTCACCCTACCTGTGCACTCGCCGTTGCACGCACCGCGTGCATAATGAGGACATCGGTAGGTCGACCCCCCGGGGCGGCGTGCCCGCTCGCGCCCTGCTGTCCGAGTCCGGCCGCCGATGCGGCGCCGGCCCCGGGACCACGAAAGGACGGATGACGTGAAGAACCCCCTGGATTCCGCGGCGCTGGACGCGGCCCTCGAGAACGTCCACCGCGCCGGGATGCCCGGCCTGTTCGCCGAGGTGCGGGACGGCGAGCAGGTCTGGCGCGGCGCCGCCGGGGTCGCCGATGTCGCCACCGGCCGCCCCGTCACCCCCGACATGCGCCACCGCGTCGGCAGCATCACCAAGACCTTCACCGCCGCCGCGGTGCTGCAGCAGGTCGAGAGCGGCCGGATCGGGCTCGACACACCGGTCGGCCGGTACCTGCCGGAGCTGGTTCCGGGAGAGCGCGGCCACGCGATCACGGTCCGGATGCTGATCAACCACACCAGCGGCCTCGCCGAGTACCTCCCGTACGCCTACCCCTCCCTCAAGGCGTACCCCGACCTCGCGCACACCGGGCCCGAGAGCCTGGACGACCACCGGCTCACCCGGTTCGACCCCCTCGAACTGATCGAGATGGGGGTCACCGCACCTGCAGTCGGCGCCCCGGGCGGCAGTCCGGGGGTGTACTCCAACACCAACTACCTGCTCCTCGTCCAACTCCTGGAACGGGCGACCGGCACCACGGCCGAGCAGTACATCACGCGGAACGTCATCGAGCGCGCCGGGCTCCGGGACACCGAATTCCCCACCGGACCGCACGTCGACGGGCCTCACTCGCGGCTCTACGAGGCGTGGTTCGGCATGATCGACCCGCCGCTCGACTACAGCGTCTACGACATGTCGTGGGTGGGGCCGTCGGCTTCGCTGGTGTCGACCGTCTCGGACGTCAACCGCTTCTACGGCATGCTGCTGGCCGGACGGATCGTCAGCCCGGCGTCGCTGGAGCAGATGCAACGCACCGTCCCGATCGTCTCCCAAGAGGGAAAGGTGATCGAGTACGGTCTCGGCCTGCACCCGATGGAGGCTCCCGGTCAGGACACCTTCTGGGGCCACGGCGGCACGGTCTGGGGCGGTGGAGCGCTGGCCATGACGCGTGCCGACGGCGGGCGGCAGATGGCGGTCGCGGTGAACATGCAGAGGTGGAACAGGCTCGACTCCTCCGGCAAGCCGCAGCCCCATCCCATCGACGAGGCGCTTGCGCGCCTGTTCCACGTGGCGATGTACGGCTGACCCGGATTGCAGGGCCTTGCCACTGCCCCCGGATATGGCCCAGGGCCGTCAGACCCCGGTGGTCTGACGGCCCTGTTCGGCCCGTTCACGGTCAGGCCTTGTCGAAGGTGTTCTTGGCCCAGAGGTAGGAGAGCACGGCGATGCCGGCGCACCAGGCGGTGGCGATGGCGGCGCTGTTGCCGATGGGGGTGCCGAGGAGGAGGCCGCGGACGGTTTCCATGATCGGGGTGAAGGGCTGGTACTCGGCGAACCAGCGGATCGCGGTCGGCATGGACTCGGTCGGGACGAAGCCGCTGCCGAGGAAGGGCAGCAGGATCAGCGGCATCGGGGCGTTGCTGGCGGCCTCGGGGGTCGGGGACTTCAGGCCGAGGGCGACCGACAGCCAGGTGATGGCCACGACGAACAGGGTGAGCATGCCCGCGGCGGCCAGCCATTCGACAGCGGTGGCGTTGGGGTCGAAGCCGATGGCGAGGGCGACGCCGATGATGGCGGCCAGCCCGATGAGCTGCTGGATGACGCTGCCGACGACGTGGCCGGTGAGGACCGAGGCGCGGGAGATCCGCATGGTGCGGAAGCGGGCGATGATGCCCTCGGTCATGTCGGTGGCGACCATCACGGCGGTGCCGGTGGCGGCGGTGGCCGCCCCCATGAGCAGGATGCCGGGGACGACGTAGTTGACGTAGACCTCGCGGCCGCCGCCGAGGCCGGCGCCGAGGGTGCCGCCGAAGACGTAGACGAAGAGGAGCAGGAGGACGACGGGCGTCGCGATCAGCTGCACCGTCATCGACGGGTAGCGCAGCAGGCGCTTGAGCTGGCGGCGGACCATGGTGGAGGAGTCGCGCGCGGCGAGGGCGAGGGTGCTCATCGGAGGGTCTCCTTCTGCTCGGTCTGCTGCTCGGTCTGCTGCTGCCCGGTGAGGGTGAGGAACACGTCGTCGAGGTCGGGTGTGTGGACGCTCATCCCGGCGACGTCGACGGAGCGTTCGTCCAGGAGGGCGAGGAGTTCGCGGATGGTGCGGACGCTGCCGTCGCTCGGGACCTGCAGGGTGAGGGCCTCGGGGTCGGCGGTGGCCGCGCCGCCGATGAGCCGGCGGGCCGCGTCGAGCAGGTGGGCGTCGGTGAAGGTGAGCCGGACGTGGCCGCCGGGGATGAGCCGCTTGAGTTCCTCGGCGGTGCCTTCCGCTATCAGCCGCCCGTGGTCGAGGAGGGCGATCCTGTCGGCCAGTTCGTCGGCCTCCTCCAGGTACTGGGTGGTGAGGAAGATGGTGACCCCGCCGGCGACGAGCTCCCGGACGATCCCCCACATCGAGCGGCGGCTGCGCGGGTCGAGGCCGGTGGTGGGCTCGTCCAGGAAGATCAGGCGGGGGTCGCCGACCAGGGTCATGGCCAGGTCGAGGCGGCGCTGCATGCCGCCGGAGTAGGTGCCGGCCGGCTTGCGGGCCGCGTCGACCAGGTCGAAGCGGTCGAGGAGTTCGGCGGCCTTGCGCTTGCCGTCGCTGCGCGACAGGTGCTTGAGGTCGGCCATGAGGAGCAGGTTCTCCTCGCCGGTGAGGAGCTTGTCCACGGCCGAGTACTGGCCGGTGACACCGATCGCCCCGCGTACGTCGTCCGGCCGGCGGGCCAGGTCGTGGCCGGCGATTCGGACGGTGCCGGCGTCGGCCGCGACCAGGGTGGACATGATCTGGACGGTCGTCGTCTTGCCGGCGCCGTTCGGGCCGAGCAGCGAGAAGATGGTTCCTTCGGGGACGGCCAGGTCGATGCCGTCGAGGACGGTCTTGTCGCCGTAGGACTTGCGCAGTCCGTGCGCGGCGATGGCCAGGTCGGTCATGAGGGTGCTCCCTGTCGGCAGGCGGGGCGGGCGGGGCGAGCGGGCGGGGCGAGCGGGCTGGGCGGGACGGGCGGGGCGGGGCGCCGGCGCGGGCTCAGAGGCTGCGGGCGGTGATGTCGCCGTACGAGGTGGTGGCGCGGATGGCGAGTTCGGCGGCGCCGTCGTTCTTGAGGGTGTTGCCGATGCGGCCGTAGGAGGTGCCGGCGTCGAGGGTGGCGGAGACGCCGCGGGCGGCGGTGACCGAGATGTCGCCGGACTGGGTGCTGAGCACGAGCCCGCCGCGCACGGCCTCGGCGATGCGGATGTCGCCCCGTGCGGTGCTGATCTCGGCGGGGCCGCCCAGCCGGCCGACCTCGACGTCGCCGTCGACCGCGGTGAGGCGCAGGCTCGCGGCCTCGTCGATCTTGATGTTCCGGTACGCGCCGTCGAAGGCGATGTCGCCGAGGCGGCCGACGCCGCGGAGCTCGCATGCGGCGCTCTTGGCCTCGATACGGGAGCCGGCGGGCAGCTGGACCGTGACCTCGACCGCTCCGGAGGAACCGAAGAGCTGGTTCTTGGGCTCGGGGGTGCGGATCTGCAGGACGCCGTCGGCGTAGGTGACCGTGGTCTGCTCGGCGGTCTGGACGTCGCGGTTCTTGGCGGGGTTGGCGGGCCGGACCTCGACGGTGGCGTCGGCCCGGTCGGCGGCGATGAGCTGGATGCGTCCGGCGGGGACGTCGAGGATGGCCGAGACCGGGGCGGCGGTGGCGAACTTCTGCATGGTGGTGAGCTCCTTCGTCTGTGACGCGGACCCCTCGGCCCGTCGTTTCCAACGAGGGAAAAGCTACGTTGCGTTCAAGAAGTCGGCAACAACTTCGTTGCGCAGAATCAGCATATTCGCAGCTCAAGGCCCGAAAATCGTTGCAATGGATTAGAGTTCAATGCAACAACCCAGCGCCGCTCGTTGCAATGAACTGGATGTGAACGCTATGCTGGGGACGTCACGCACCACGAAGGAGGCCGCGATGCCCGGAGGCAGGCTCACCCAGCAGGAACGCCAGCAGATCGCGCTGGGACTGGCCGACGGCCACGCGTACGCGGAGATCGCCAGACGCCTGGACCGCCCGACCTCGACGATCACGCGCGAGGTCATGCGCAACGGCGGCCCCGCCGGCTACCGCGCCGACCTCGCCCACCGCGCCACCGAACAGCGCGCCCACCGCCGCAGGAAGGCCGCGCCCCGGGACCCGAGCGCGGCCCCGCAGGCCCACGGCCGCGACGCGGAGGCGGTGCGCGCGTACGAGGAGACGCTCACCACCGTCTTCATACAGTCGGGCACGCCCAAGATGATGGCCCGGGTGATGGCCTGCCTGTGCATCAGCGATTCGGGCAGCCTCGGCGCGTCCGAGCTCGTCCAGCGCCTCCAGGTCAGCCCGGCGTCCGTCTCCAAGGCGGTCGCGTTCCTCGACAGCCAGGGCATGGTCCGCCGGGAGCGCGACGAACGCCGCCGCGAGCGCTACGTCATCGACGACGACGTCTGGTACCAGTCGATGATGGCCAGCGTCCGCTCCACCGCCCACGTCGCCGAAACCGCACGGCAGGGCGTCGGCATCCTCGTCCCCGGCACCCCGGCCGCCACCCGCCTCGAGAACGTCGCCCGGTTCCTCGACTTCGTCTCCGAGAGCCTCGCCCGCGCCGCGGAACAGGCCCGCGAAGTCCTCTACACCAAGCCGGAAACCGGGGCTGAGGAACAGCGGAACGAAGACCGGCGCTGAGGGCTGCGGCGCTCAGGTCGCAGACCGTCCTCGCGGGGCGGCGCGATGGGCACGCCGGTCCGCACGCCGGTCCCGGTGACCTTCATCGCGCCGACTCGACGCCGAGCTCGGCGAGCAGGCCGCGGATGCGCTGCTCGATCTCGTCTCGGATCGGCCGGACGGCCGCGACTCCCTGCCCGGCCGGGTCGTCGAGCTGCCAGTCCAGGTAGCGCTTGCCGGGGAAATAGGGGCAGGCGTCGCCGCAGCCCATGGTGATCACGACGTCCGAGGCCTGCACCGCCTCGGCGGTGAGGACCTTGGGGGTCTCGGCTGAGATGTCGATGCCGACCTCCTGCATGGCTTCGACCACGGCCGGGTTCACCGTGTCGGCGGGGGCGGATCCGGCCGAGCGGACCCGCACCCGGTCTGCGCCGAGGTGGGTGAGGAAGGCTGCGGCCATCTGGGACCGGCCGGCGTTGTGCACGCAGACGAACAGCACGGAGGGAACGGCGGAGGTGCTCATCAGGCCAGGGCGCTTTCTTCGGTGGTACGGGCGGCGAGCTGCTGCCTGCCGTGGGGGACGACGGCCCCGTCCTCGCCTGCGGGGGCCGGGCGGCCGAAGCAGAGCGCGACCAGGCCGAGGCCGGCGGCTGCGCCGAGCAGCTGAGCGGCGAGGAACGGCAGCACGGAGGTGGGGGCGATCCCGGCGAAGGTGTCGGTGAACGCCCGGCCGATCGTGACGGCCGGGTTGGCGAAGCTGGTGGAGGAGGTGAACCAGTACGCCGCGCCGATGTAGGAGGCGACCAGCAGCGGCGCCAGGTGGGCGCGGCCGGCGCGGGCCAGGCCGAAGACGAGCCAGACCAGCCCGGCGGTGGCCACGACCTCCGCAAGCCACAGGTGCCCGGCGAACCGGTCGTGGCCGGCGAAGTGCGCCAGGGGCCTGCCGAACATGGCGTCGGCCAGCACCGCTCCGGCGATCGCCCCGGCGACCTGGGCGGGCACGTACGCGGCGACATCGCGCGGGGTGGGGGCGTCGCCGGTGCGGCGGCCGGTGAACCAGGCCGCGAGGGTGACCGCCGGGTTGAAGTGCGCCCCCGACACGGGGCCGAGCAGGGCGATCAGCACGCCGAGGCCGAAGACGGTGGCGAGGGAGTTGGCCAGCAGCTGCAGCCCGACGTCACGCGTCAGTTCGGTGGCCTGGATGCCGGAGCCCACCACCACCGCGACCAGCGCGGCCGTGCCCAGCCCCTCGACCGCCGCCCGCCGCAGCAGCGGGGCCGGCGCGCTCACGCGGGAGCCTTCGCGGTTACGGCGGGGATCTGGAGCAGGGCGGAAAGCCTCGCCAGGGCCTCGGGGAGCACCCAGTAGTACACCCAGGTCCCGCGCCGCTCGGAGCCGACCAGCCCTGCCTCCCTCAGCACCTTCAGATGGTGGGAGATCGTCGGCTGGGACACGTCGAACGGGCCGATGAGGTCGCACACGCACGCCTCGCCGCCCTCGTGGGAGGCGATCAGCGACAGCAGTCGCAGCCGGACGGGGTCCGACAGCGCCTTGAACATCCGCGACAGTCCGGCCGCGGTCTCCTCGTCCAGCGGCTCGCGGACCATCGGCGTACAGCATGCGGCGGCGTCCTGCCCGATCACCGGCAGGCCAGCTTGTTTCGACATACCTCAATATTGACAGTCGTCGATCCCGGTGGCAAGGTCGACTGTATCGACATCTGTCGATACAACTCGTTCGATGGGAGACCGCCATGTCCCGTGTCCAGCTCGCCCTGCGCGTCGCCGACCTCGAAGCCTCGATCGCCTTCTACTCCAGGCTGTTCGGCACCGAGCCCGCCAAGCGCCGCGAGGGCTACGCCAACTTCGCCATCACCGAGCCCCCGCTCAAGCTCGTCCTCATCGAGGGCGAGAGCGGCGAGGACACCCGCCTGGACCACCTCGGCGTCGAGGTTTCCTCCACCGACGAGGTCACCGCGGCCACCACCCGGCTCAAGGAGGCGGGCCTGGCGACCTTCGAGGAGAACGACACCTCCTGCTGCTACGCGCTCCAGGACAAGGTCTGGGTCACCGGCCCCGGCAAGGAGCCGTGGGAGGTCTACGTGGTCAAGGCGGACGCCGACTCCTTGGAGAAGGCCGGCGCCGCCCCGGACGCCTGCTGCGGCAGCTGATCCGGCTCCCCGGGCGGCGGCACCTCTAGGCTTCCCCTGGAGACAGGCAAAGGGAGCACCGTGGCGGACGAGCAGGAGCTGGGCGAGATCCAGCGGCGGCACTGGCAGGAGACCTACGCCGCCCACCCTGGCATGTACGGCGAGGAGCCGTCCGAGCCCGCGGTCCAGGCGGCCGCCGCGTTCAAGGCGGCGCAGGCCCGTGACGTTCTGGAACTGGGGGCCGGGCACGGCCGGGACGCGCTGTTCTTCGCCCGCGAGGGCTTCACCGTCCGGGCAACCGACTTCAGCCCGGTCGGGCTGGAGCAGTTGCGCGACGCCGCGCGCTCCCAGGCAGTCGACGAACGGGTGACCACCATGGTCCACGACGTGCGCGAGCCGCTGCCGTTGCCCGACGCCTCGGTGGACGCGGTCTTCGCGCACATGCTGCTGTGCATGGCCCTGTCGACGAAGGAGATCCACGCCCTGGTCGGGGAGGTCCGCCGTGTCCTGCGGCCCGGCGGGGTGTTCGTCTACACCGTGCGGCACACCGGCGACGCCCACTACGGCGCCGGCACCGCGCACGGCGACGACATCTTCGAGCACGGCGGATTCGCGGTCCACTTCTTCGGCCGCGAACTGGTGGACGCCCTTGCCGACGGCTGGACCCTCGACGAGGTCCACGCCTTCGAGGAGGGCGAACTGCCCCGCCGGCTGTGGCGCGTCACCCAGACCCTGAAACGCGAAGGCCCCGACGGCACGCACGCCCCGGCGGCCGAGGTGGCCGACGGGGCGTGAGCGGGGGGCGGTGGGTCAGTAGCGGTAGTGGTCCGGCTTGTACGGGCCGTCCACGTCGACGCCGATGTACGCGGCCTGCTCCGGGCGGAGCGTGGTGAGCTTGACGCCGA
>NZ_JBEZVK010000057.1:0-43924 GCF_040636955.1 Streptomyces sp. NPDC032472 | reverse complement strand
AGGGCCGAAGCACCGCCTTGCTCCCACACCCGCCGCCAACGCCGCACACTCTCGGCACACACCCCCACCGCCCGCGCGATCTCCGCATTCGAGACACCGTCCTCGAACAACTCGACCGCCCGAACACGACGCGCCTCCGCCAACTGAGGCCGCGACAAAGGAGGAAGGCAGGAGCCGGCAGCCGAAGAGGAAGCTTGATAAGCCACCCCGACAGCCTCCCACCCACACGGCCACCACACCCACCGAACTTACGAAAAGATCAAAAGTAGACGTCGTTTCCTTTGGTGCGCGCGGTCGTTGAAGGGTTCATGACGGATCTGGTCGAACGGCTGGTGCCGACGAGTTGTGGGAGCTGTTCCGGCGGGTGGTGCCACCGACGGAGGTGATACGCCCGCAAGGCGGCGGCCGCCGGCGGGCAGGCGACCGCGAGACGCTGGCGGCGATCATCTTTGTGGCAACCTCGGGCTGCACCTGGCGGCAGTTGCCGCCCGTGTTCGGGCCGTGTTGGCAGACGGTCTACCGGCGGTTCGCCCAGTGGAGCCGGCAGCGGGTAAGGACCCTCGTTCTGCACGGTGCGGACGGAGTTTTCGGGAGGCGACATGAGTGAGCGGCCGTCCTTCTGCCCTATGCCGACCCCGCCTTCGTCACGGGTCCGTTCCCGCTGTACCGGCAGCTGCGCGAGGAGGGGCCCGTGCGCCGCGTCGTTATGGCGGGCGGTCTGGAGGCCTTCCTCGTCACCCGCTACGACGATGCGCTCGCGGCCCTGTCCGACGCCCGGCTCAGCAGTGACGTGCGCGATGCCTCGGACACCCGGCTGCTGCGGCAGCTGCCCGAGGTGGAGCGCGAATCGATGCTGAGTACGATGCTCCGCAGCGACCCGCCCGACCACACCCGTCTGCGCCGGCTCGTCTCCAAGGCCTTCACCGCCCGCAGGGTGGCCGGGATGCAGCCTCGGATCCAGTCCCTCACCGACCGGCTGCTCGATGCGCTCGCCCCGGCCGGGCACGCCGACCTCGTCGCGGACTTCGCGCTGCCGCTGCCGGTCACGGTCATCAGTGAACTGCTCGGGGTGCCGGTGGACGATCGTCACGACTTCCGGTACTGGACCGACCGCATGATCAGGCGGGGCGCGGAGCCCCCCCGACCCGGCCGTGGTGAGCGAGGCGTGGCGGCACATGCGGGCGTACGTGGCCGGGCTCATCCGCGAGAAGCGGACGGACCCCTCCGACGACCTGCTCAGCCGGCCTCATCACCGCCCGCGACGAGGAAGGGCAGCTGTCGGAGGACGAACTGGTGGCCATGGTGTTCCTGCTGCTGGCCGCCGGCTACATCACCACGGTCAACCTGATCGGCGGCGGCATCGCGATGCTGCTCGCCCATCCCCGGCAGCTCGACCTGCTGCGCTCGGATCCCGCACTACTACCGGGTGCGGTCGAGGAGTTCGTCCGCTACGACGGCCCGGTCAGCCCCGGCATCGCGCGGTTCGCGCGCGAGGACGTCGAGATCGCGGGCGTGCGCGTCCCGCGCGGCGCGACCGTGCTGATCGGGTCCGCACTCGCGGACCGGGACCCGGCACGGTTCCCCGATCCCGACCGCCTCGACATCACCCGGCGGGACAGCGCCCATCTCGCGTTCGGTCACGGGATCCACTACTGCCTGGGTGCTCCGCTGGCCCGGCTGGAGGGGGAGATCGCCATCGGTACGGCCCTGCGCCGGCTGCCCGGGCTCGCCCTCGCCGTACCGCCGGACGAGGTTCCCTGGCGGCCCGGCGGGCTGCGCGGTCCCGAGAGCCTGCCGGTGACGTTCGTCCCCGGCGGCTGAGGATTCGTCGTATGCGGTGAGATGCGCGCGGCGATGCCGGTCGTCCGTCGGCTGGTATGGGGCTTGTGACTGTGGTGTACGGAACATGTCACAGGGGTCGTACGGGCGGGTGCCGTGGCTTCCCCCAGGGGCCTGGCGGTGGGATGTTACGGGCCACAGCGGCCTGCAGCGGACCGCAGGGAGGGATGGGGTGGACATCTTGACACGGCGCCGACACTGCGTCACCGGGAAAGAGAGAACCGCCGGGAGGGCGCGGGGAATCCGCCGGACCGGAGCAAACGGCGCCACGCGGCGCGGCTGGGCGGTGGTGACCGCCGCGGCGGTGGCCATGGCCGCGTCCCTGACCCTCGGCGCGGCGGGGGCGGCAGGGGCCGCGGGGGCGGCAGGGGCCGCGGGGGACCATCCGATCGTCTTCGCCCGCTACACCGCAGCAGCCCCTACGGAGGACCTCTACGCGATCTCCCCCAGCGGCGGCACGACCTTCAAGCTCACGCACACCCCCGCCGTCAGCGAGGTCATGCCCAGTTGGTCCCCGGACGGCAAGCGGGTGGCCTTCGTCCGCTACGGATCCGGTCGCGCCATCGACGGCATCTGGACGATGAACACCGCGGGTGGGGACTTGAAGGCCGTGCCCGGCACCAAGGGCGCCTCCGACCCGGCGTGGTCCCCGGACGGCAAGCGGATCGCCTACGCCAAGCCGGTCGGCACCCAGCGCGAGATATACGTGTCCCGCATCGACGGCGCTCATGCCACCCGGCTCACCCACACCTCGGCCGACGACCTGCATCCGACGTGGTCCCCGGACGGCAAGTACCTGGCGTTCAACCGAGCGGACGCGGGCGGACACAGCCGAGTGATGAAGATCCGGCTGTCCACCCTGGCCCAGACGGCGGTCACCGGGCCGGGCTCCCACGACTGGACGCCCGACTGGTCGCGCGCCGACCGGATCGCCTTCAGCCGGGTGGACTCCTCCGGCTTCGCCCACCTCTACCTCGTCCGCCCCGACGGCACCGGCGTCCACCGCATCACCGCGGCCCGCGCCAACGACAAGAACCCGTCCTGGTCCCCGGACGGCCACAGCCTGGTCTTCACCAGAGGCGGCGTCGACGACGCGGACCCCGAACACCTCTACCTGGTACGCGCCGACGGCATCGCGCTGACCCAGCTCACCAAGACCGACTCCCATGACCTGGAGGCCGACTGGCGCCCGTGAACCACCGCCGGTCGGAGACGGGCACCCTGACGACGGGTCCGGCGAACGGGGCGCCGGCCCGCGGCGGCCGGGTGGGCGCACGGTGCCCGGCCTTGCGCTCGTCGCGCCGGTGCAGACGTCAGCGCACCGGCACACCGGGCCGCGT
Source organism: Streptomyces sp. NPDC032472 (assembly GCF_040636955.1). Classification (NCBI taxonomy): domain Bacteria; kingdom Bacillati; phylum Actinomycetota; class Actinomycetes; order Kitasatosporales; family Streptomycetaceae; genus Streptomyces; species Streptomyces sp. NPDC032472. The sequence continues at coordinate 40,745 of NZ_JBEZVK010000057.1, read as the reverse complement.
CGGTGCGGCGCGTGGAGATCACCCGGCTGCCCGGCACGGCCGCGGGGCCCTCGCCCGCTGCTCTCGCACACTCGTGGGAGTGCCACGCGGGGTGGCGCGGTGTCCGAGGGAGCGACCGTGGTGGCTGTGGGACGACGTGCCGCGTTGGCGGCGCTGCTGGCCGCGGGGCTGGTGCCCGGCCCGAACGCTCTGGCCGCGCCGGCGGCCCGGGGGCGCGGGACCGGTCCCGTCGTGGGTCCCCGGCCGCCGTCGGGGCTGCTCGGGCAGGAGACCCGCCGGCTGCCCCGTCCCGCAGGGTGGTGGCGCTCACCTTCAACGCCGCGTGGGACGAGAGCGGCCTGGGCACGGTCCTGGCGGAGCTGCGCCGGCGGAAGGCACCCGCCACGTTCTTCCCCACGGGGATGTACGCCGAGGCCCGTCCGGCGGCCGTGCGCGCGATGGCCGAGGCGGGGCATAGGCTGGGCAACCACTCCTACAGCCACCCCTACTTCGACGACCTGAGTACGCGGGAGCGGGCGCGGGAGGTCCGCGGGGCGGACGCGGCGATCCGTGCGGCGTCGGGGGCCGAGCCCCTGCCGTTCTTCCGGTTCCCGTACAGCTCGACGACCGAGGATTCGGTTGCGGACGTCAACGACCTGGGTTACGCGGCGATCGAGTTCACCAACGACACGAACGGCTACCTGGGGCCGGCCGGCGGCATGACCGTGGACGAGGCGGTGCGCAGGGCGGTGGACTCGCTGGAGCCCGGGGCCGTCTTGCAGATGCATGTCGGGAGCAGCACGGGCGACGGGGTGGTACTCGACGCCGAGGCCCTGCCGCGGATCATCGACGCGGCCCTGGAGGAGGAGTACGCGGTCGTGGACCTGCGCGAGTTCCTCGCGGCGGCGTCGTAGCGACGACGTCGGCGGGGTGGGCGGCGCGGGGCCTCTTGCCCCACTGCCACTACCTCCGGCGCGAGCCCGTTTCGTCCCGAGCTGTGTAAACGGCGGTGCCGGTCCCGCTCCCACGGCGCCGGCTCGCCGCGGGCGCCGAGCTCATCGAGGACCAGGCGGTGGAGCTTCACCCACACCCGCGCCTTCGTCCACTCAGTGAACCGCCGGTGGGCCGTCGCCCCCGACGGCCCGAACGATGCCGCAGGCAGCTGCTGCCAAGTACAGCCGAGGCGGCCACGAACACAATCGCTGCCAGCACCTCCCGGTCACCATGCCGGCGCCGGCCACCGCCCTGAGGCCGCGACGGCGCCTCCGGCACCACCCGCTGGAACAGCACCCACAACTCATCCGGCACCAGCCGCTCAACAATCCCCACCGCAGCAACGCCTGGGCTGACGTGAATGCCGTTGTCCGGTCCTCCGATGCTAGCGGCGCTCAGATTGTGGCCGTCGACCTTCGAGGCGGGTGCCAGGACAGGGATATCTCATTCATCGCTGTGATCTGACATACCCCACGCCTGACGGGCGTCATGGATTCTGCATCGGCTGACGACAGCGACGCTCACCGCGTTGTGGTGTTCTGAGCTGGGCTGGCAGGGGGGACGTGTCGTCCGCTTGGTGCAGGTGCGTGTCGTTTCGCGGGCAGAAGGAGTGACGCCTGTGTAGGGCCGGCGGTGCCTTCCTGGCCGATTCGCTGCTGCGGCCAGTGCATCCCGAGCTCGGCGAGGGGCAGGCCGCCGGCAGGCACGGGTCGAGCTTGTGGGTCCCCGGCGGGGATCGTTGAGCGGCTGGTGCCGGATGAGCTGTGGGTGTTGTCCCAGCGGGTTGTGCCGGATGGCGGGCAAGGCTGCCGAGGGATCACCGGACGTCCGGTTGCGGTCTTGGACGCGGCGGTGGAGCGGAACCAGTGCGGGACCTGTCGTCGGTGCCGTTGCTGGCAACGTGTCCGGTTTGAGGCTTCACCTGGCGATCGAAGCAGGAGCATCGTCCGGGACTGGAGTTCATGGTCTCCACGGGTCGGCCGCACGGATTCGAATGTTTGGAGGAGCGGCTGCTGCTGCTCGCGCTCGACTCCGTATGCCTCAGCCAACATTTCATCGCCTTCGCGCCAATTAGGTTTATGTCGTTTGTGGAACAGCGATGCTGCTGACGAAGAGGGAGCCATCATCGGCTCCTCAGGCATGAAGGGTGCAGTGCGTCTATGGCCAACGGCTTCCCCGAGGGGGAGTTTTTCCTGCTCAACACGCAGGCCATGCTGTGTCTGGCCGCCAACCCCGGCGGCACCTGGAACGCTGGCAGCTTCGTGACCAAGTCCGGCTCGGAAATCGAGTACTCGCACACCAAGCCCCCTGTGGCTCAGGTGGAATGCCCCAACCCGCCGGGCAGGAACCAGTTCCAGGGCTGGTACTTCGACACCAGCAAGGACTCCTGGGGCAAGCCGGCGAACTACCTGGTCAGTCGCATGAAGGTATCCACACTGGGACGCTTCGCGCTCCAGGGCAGTGAACTCGGCTTCGGTGTCGAGCGCCTCGAGATGTGGGGTACGGGTCGCGACAAGGTCGCCACTTGGAAGGCCGAAGGCGGGTACATCTTCCTTGACGGGAATCCCGACCGTGTTCTCAGCATCAACAGCCGCACCGACAACCCCGCGCCCGTCCTGGCAGACCGCGGTGGCGACTACCAGCGCTGGCACTTCATCCCGTTTGTCTGAACCTGACAGCCTGTCCGCGCAGTCGGGCAGACACGGTGAAGCATTGAACTGGCCTGCTTGGTCCGGATCGTCTCAGGCGGCCGGGCCCAGCAGGCGCGGAAGCCGCACACCCGAATACGCGGCCAGGGCCGCCTTGCACGACGCGCTGTTGGGCCTCACCGAGCCACTGCTTGTGCAGACCGCCATCTAACGCGAGCAGGACCCGCCAACAGCGCTGAAGCGCACGTACTCGGCCATGTGGGCGGTCATGTCCATTGCAGGAACGATCAAGCCCTGTGTTAGGTCCGTTCGCGCCGCCTTCGTGTGGAACGTTGGTGGCACGAGCCCCGCCGGAAATGCTGGCGGGAGCTGAAGAATGGAGCGAGCTATGAGCACCAATCTGCCCCCTGGCGTAGTCCAGATCCTCCCTGAGGGTGCGTCGTGTCCGCCCAAGACCCTGGGCCTGTATCGGGACTACAACTGCCAGGGCCCGGGGTACGGGATCGGAGCCGGCTTCAACGTGGACCTCAGCCAGTTGCCGCTTCCTGGCGGCGGCAGCATGTCCAAGAACGTCTCATCATGGGTGAACCTCACGGACAGCGACGTGAAGCTGATCGGCAAGGGTGAGCGCATCCTGAAGGCCGGCGAGAAGCTCGAGGAGCCGGCGGGCTACAACGACACGGTGGAACGAGTCGCCTGGGTGTAGTAGGGGCGGCCAGCCCGCGCGGGGCGAGCGTGAGACATTGCGCTCGCTTCGCGCCTGGTTCAGCCACTCCCCTTCGAGGTGTTGAGGCTGGCGATGAGCTGGCGGTTCGCGGCGCGGGCGGCGTCGAGGTCGTCGTACGCGGTCGGCGAGTTGTTGGTGCTGGGGGTACTTGCTGCAGGCGGGGGCGGATGTACCCCCCGCACCTTTTCGGTCAGTGGCATCGGGCTGGTGTCGGCCAGGCTCCGGCAGGGCGGGCGGGCACGGGGTTACCCATGGCGGGTGAGCGGCGGGCGGCGAGCAGCGCGGTCCGGCCGGTGTCGGTCAAAGTGACCGATTGGCCGACGGTCAGGGCCCGGGACGCATCCCAGGTGACGAGCCCCTGGGCTTCCAGGCGCTGGAACGACGGCACTTCGACGACGCGGCCCTGAGCGGTTCGGACACAGACCCGGTGGGTGAGGAGGTGTTCGCGCATCGTGCCGCCGCTAGCGAGCGAGAGGAGCGCGGCAAGGTCGCTAGGCGTCAGTTCCTCGTAGGTGGGGGCGGGGGCCGGGCTGGCGGCCTTGGCCTCTTCCAAGGCCGCAGCGACATCCTGCTGTAGCCGGTCGCGGGCGGCCGTGGCCTGGGCCAGGTCGTGCACGGTCCGGTGCAGGCGGTCCAGGAGCGGGGTGTCGACGGGGTAGCTGCCGGAGGACAGGCGCTTCAGTGCGTTGCGGTGGTAGGCGACCGCGTCCTCGGCGGTCACCAGGTCCCCGTGCACGGCAGCGAGTGCGGCTCGCTCGGGCGGGAGCAGCCCGCTCAGGTGGTCGTGGTGCAGGACGGTCAGGTAGCCGACGATGTGCTCGATGGCGGCGTCCAGGGCAGTTGCCGGGGATTTGCGGGCGGTCACGACGCCCGGCAGTCGCAGTCCGCCGGGATGGCGGCCAGCAGGGCCGAGCGGCGGTAGGACTTGCGGCGACGGCCGTCGCCGTGGGAGATGTCGCGGCTGGCCACTTCGTACCGGCGCAGCAGGGCGGCCAGGCGGGTCTGGGTGAGGTCGGCGTAGGTCCAGCAGCCCTCGGCTATGCCCGGCAGGGTGCGCAGCTCCGCGACGAGGTCGGCAGAGGACAGCGCGTCCGGGCTGCCGTAGCGGGCGAAGGCGTCAGGCAGGTGGCCAGGAGGCACGGAGCGGCGAAGGCGGAGACCGCGTGCTCGGCGGGGCGGCCAAGGGCGGTCGGCTGCTGCTTGGAGTCGGTGCACGGCGGGAAGCAGCTGTCGGCGCTCAGGAGGTGCGAGACCTGCTGGCCCGCCTTGGCGTGCTCGACGAGCAGGTTGCTCAGGTCGTCGAGTTCCTGGCCCTGGGCGGCCCCGGTGGTGGGCTGCGGGCGGCTGGCCAGGCGCTCAGTTCCGCCTCCACCTCCAGCTGACGTTCACGTGCATCCAGCAGGGCCTGGTGGCGCGGGTGCGGGGCCGGGCGGGGCTCGAGGAGGGTCGCCATCAGAGCCTGGAGCAGGGAGGAGGACTGGGCGGTGAGGTTGGTCATCGCGAAGGACCCTTCGGGGAAGTCGTAGTGATGCGGGCAGGCACGGGAAGTCCGGGGACCGGGAACACCGGGGCCGCAGGCGCCGTCGGGACGGCAGGGCGCGGGCGGACTTGCGGAGAGAGGGAGCGAGCTGCGTGCGCGCGGGGCCCGGCTGCGGGGCGGGGGCGGCCGACGCGGGCCCGGACGGTGTCGTAGATGTCGTGCTCGGCGCGGGGGCGTACGGCGACGACGTGGATGTCGGTGGGGTGGCTGGACCCGGGCGGGGCCGGGCGGTGGGCGATGATCTTGCGCTGAACAAACGGCCTTGGCCCACGCACGGCCGTCCTGAGATCATCCGCAGATAATCACGCTCAACGATGACCTTGGACACCTTTCCTACGAGATGGCCGGTGACGGCCCGCCCGTCGTGCTCGTGCACGCCGGTATCGCCGATCACCGCATGTGGGACGCGGTCACGCCCGCCCTCGTGGAACGGCACACCGTTGTCCGGTACGACCTGCGGGGCTTCGGTGAGTCAGCGCCCCCGACGGGGCCGTTCCGGGAGACCGACGACCTACGCCGCCTCCTGGACCACCTCGGTCACGAACGGGTCCGGCTCGTGGGCGCGTCCTGGGGTGGTCGTGTGGCCTTGGACTTCAGACTCACCCACCCGGAACGGGTGCACTCCCTGGCCATCCTCAGCGCACCATGGCCGCGATACCACTGGTCCGCGGACATGATCGCCTACGACGAGGCCGAGACGGCGGCCTTGGACGCGGGCGACCTGGACGCCGCCGTACGCATCAACCTGGACATGTGGCTGCGCGGGCCTTCTCGCGGCTGGGATGACGTGGCCGACGGCCTGACCGACCAACTCCGGGGCCCGCTGCGGACATCGATGATGAACCAGGCCGTCGTGGGCCAGCACTCCCAGGGTCCCGCAACCGGCGACATCGGCGCCGTCTCCGTCCCTACGCTGGTGGGCATCGGCAAGCTCGACGTCGCCGACTTCCAGGACATCGCCCGCCGCTACGCCACCGAGATCCCCGACGCCACCCTGGTCGACTTCGCCACGGCCGCCCACCTCATCGCCATGGACGCGCCGACCGAACTCGGAGCGTTACTCGGCCCGTTCCTCACCCGATAGCGGTGCCGTAAGGGCCTTGAGCGGCCCGCGCTCCTATACTTCAACGCATGCAGCTCATGAAGATCAGGCGTGCCGCGGAGCAGGACGCCGAAGGCCTCACCGCGCTGGTCCAGGAGTCGAGCGCCTACCGGGGCCAGTACGCCACGGTGATCTCCGGCTACCGGGTCACGCCTGATTACATCGACCGGCACCAGGTCTTCGCGGCGGTCGGCACGATGGGCCAGTTGCTGGGCTTCTATGCCCTGGTGGTGGAATCAGCCGAACTGGACCTGGCGTTCGTCTCGGACGAGGCACAGGGGATGGGAGTCGGCCGGCTCCTCGTGGAACACATGATCGACCGGGCCAAAAGAGCGGGACTGACCCACGTGCGCGTCGTGTCGCACCCGCCTGCCGAGCAGTTCTACCGGCGCCTGGGTGCCGAGCCGACGGGCACCGTTCCTCCCTCACCACCGAAGGTGACGTGGGCGCGCCCGGAGTTGCGATTCTCCGTTGCCGACCATGGTGCTACGCCCACGGACGTCACAGCCGTTCGTTGATCGCGGCGATGGAGACGGTGCCTCGATGCGGACCTCGAGCTTGTCGAACCGGGTGGGCACCGCCCTGTTCCGCCTCAGACGGTTGATGCCGACACTTGACCGCGTGCCGGTCGTGTAAGCCACACGGTCAAAGACCGCGGGTCACCGTAAGCGCCGGACATGCCCCGACGCTTACGGTGACCCGCAGGATCAGCCCGTCCCGAAATCGTGCACCGGATCCCTCGGCGATGCAGACAGGTAGGGTTCGCGCGCGACGAAGACGCCCCGTCGGCCGGGGAGAGTCCGATCAGCGGGGCGAGCTGCCGCATCGTCAGGCGTGCGCGCGGTATTACGCGGCCACACCAGGAGAACCCGGACTGTCCACGACAGGCGCCACTGGACGCCCGCAGGCGGGGCCGGCTCCCGCACCGCTCCCAACGCCCTTCAGTCGACGACCCCGGTGTTCTGGCAGGCGGTCAGCAGCCAGCGGCCGTCGGCTTGCTTCGAGACCACGTACAGCGGTGCGCCCTCGCTCTCCTCCCCCGGAGCCAGGTAGCGCTGGCGGACCTTGACCGCCGCGACGTCGGGGCGGATGAAGAGCACGTGGTCCACCTCGTAGGTGACCTTGCCGTCCCAGTTCGCCGCGGGGAGGACCTTGCGGGTGAACTCCGAGATCGCGTCCAGGCCGATGAGGGTGCGAATGAGGTCAAGCAATGACATCACGATGCGTGCGTGGTGCCGACGACGTGCCGGCCGCAAGGTGGTGGCGGCATCGGGGATCAGAGCTGTGGGGGATCAGAGCCGAGTGCGAAGGGTTGCGTACGGCAGATGAGCAGGGCGACGTCGTCCGGGTCGTCGGGACGTCGGAGTTCGCGCAGGAGCCGGTCGCAGGTCTCTTCCAGGGAAGGGTCGGGCACGTCGAGGAGGTCGAGGAGGGTTTCGAGTCGTTCATCGATGGGTTGGTGGCGGGTTTCGACCAGTCCGTCGGTGTACAGGACCAGTTGGTCTCCGGGGCCGAGGCCGAAGGTGGTGGTCTCGAAGAGGGTTCCGCCGACTCCGAGCGGGGCGCCGGTGGGCAGGTCGAGAAGTTCGGGGTGCTTGCCATTGCGTATGAGGACGGGCGGTAGGTGGCCGGCGTTGGCGATGCGGCATTCGGCCCGGTGCGGGTCGTAGACGGCGTAGACGCAGGTGGCGATGTAGTGCTCCAGCCCCGAGGTGATCTTGTCGAGGTGCTGGAGGAGCTGGTCGGGGTCGAGATTGAGGTCGGCGAAGGCGCTGGTGGCGGTGCGCAGGCGGCCCATGGCGGCGGCGGCGTCGATGCCGCTGCCCATGACGTCGCCCACGACGAGTGCGGTCCTGTCGCCGTCGAGGGGGAAGACGTCGTACCAGTCGCCGCCGATCTCGTACGTGGCCTGCGCGGGCCGGTACCGGGAGGCGATCTGCAGTCCGGGGAGGTGCGGCGGGTGGCTGGGGAGCAGGCTGCGCTGCAGGGTCTCGGCGGCGTTGCGCACGCTCTGGTGCGCGCGGGCGTTGTCGATGCACACGGCGGCGCGGGCGGCCAGTTCAGCGGCGAGGGAGAGGTCGTCCTCATCGAAGGGCACCGGGTTGCGGGCCCGCGTGAGCCCCAGGAAGCCGAGGACGTCGCCGCGTGCGATGAGCGGGACCGACATGTAGGAGTGCACGCCGGCGCTGGCCAGAAGGCCGGCAGCGTGGCTGTCCCGGGCGATGCGCGCCAGATCGGTGTCGTCCGCGTGGGCGATCAGCTGTGGCCGCCCGGTGCGTACGGTCTCGGTGGCCACGCGGTCGGCGGCGTAGGCGGCGATCTCGCCGGGCGGATCGGCGGCCTGGACCGCTTCCGTGGGGTAGGCGGCCTTCACCGCGAGCGCGCGAAAGAGCGCCGGGCCGTCTCGGGGAGCCGGGCCTGGGCGGTGCTCGTCCAGGACGGAGTCGAGCACATCGACCGCGACGACGTCGGCGAGCTCGGGAACGATGACCTCGGCCAGCTCACGGGCGGTCTGTTCCACGTCCAGAGTGGTGCCGATCCGAGCCGAGCCGTCGGCGATCAGGGCCAGGCGCCGCCGGGCCTCCGCGGCCTCCATGGCCGCCTGGTACCGGTCGGTGACGTCGACCACCAGGTCGGCCACCCCGAGGACCCGGCCCTGGGGGTCCTCCAACCGGTACAGGGAGATCGACCAGGCGTGCTGATCCGGGTCGCCGGGTGCGCGGCCGACGATGGTGGACTGGTCAACCATCGCAATCCCGGTCTCCAGCACTTCCCTCATTGCGGCCTCGGGCACCCCGAACTTCGCGGCGGTCATGATCTCGCGGTAGTGCCGACCGAGATGGTCCTTCACGGATATGCCGTGCATCCGCTCCAGGGCCGGGTTCACGGCCACGTACCGCAGATCGGTGTCGAGGATCGCCAGCCCGATGGGCGACTGCGAGATCAGCCGCGTGGACAGCGCGACATCCCGCTCCAGCTCGCGCAACGTCGACTCGTCCGCGGCGAGCCCGAGGGCGTAGAAGTCACCGCGGTCGTCCAGCAGCCGCATATTGCGGAACTCCACCAGCCGAGTGCTGCCGTCCTTGTGCCGAACGGGGAACGCTCCGGCCCAGCTCTCACCGGTGCCCATGACATGGGCGAACAGCGTGCCCATCAGTTGCCAGTGCTGTTCATGGACGAGCAGTGGCGCCGCGTACTGCCCGAGCGCCTCCTCAGCGGAGTAGCCGTACAGGTCCTCGGCCTGCGGGCTCCACAGGACGATCCGGCCATTGGCATCCAGCAGTACCGCGGCGACACCGAGGAGGTCCATCAGCCCGCTCGGCTGCGGCGCGCCTTCCTCCGGCGGGCCGGCATCGGCCCGCGGCCCCTCGGCTGCGCTCATCGCAGGCTCTCCTTCCGCCTGCCGGCGTCGCGCGGGCCGTCCGCTGACGCCGGCCCTGGCCTGGCTCCTGCGTCTGTGGGCGCTTCGGGTTCCATGGTCCCCCCGTACTGGCCGACCGCACCATCGGGACGGGATCCTGCCGTGGCTGGACGTGAGGAAAGTCCAGGCCTGCGCCGCTGGAGGGCTCAGGTGTTGCTGTTGCGGAAGCCGATGGCCACGACGCCCCACCAGCAGGCCTGTGAGACGAGGGCGGTGGCACCTCCCCAGACGAGGAGCTTGGGCTCGATCGTCTCGGTCGCGGCTTCGAGGCGTCGGGCGAGGAGGCCCGCCTGGAGGCCGTTGAGGGTGAGTGCGGCCACGAGACCGAGCTTCGTCAAGGTCAGCGGGGAGCCCATGTCGGGGTGGAGCATCAGCCCGCTGAGGACGAGCCCGCCGAGGCCGGCCCAGATGGGCACGTGGAGCCGGGAGGTCGCGCCGACCACCTCGGCCAGCGTGCAGCGCCCCGTCGCCCAGAGCAGCCCGTAGCAGTCGGCGGACAGCACGGCCCCGAAGCCGAGCGCGAGCGATGCCAGATGGGCGAAGAGCGCGGCCGTGTGCATCTTCGCGGCCGTCTGCATGTGCAGGGAGCACCACAGCCCCCTGTCAGCACGACCATCGCACCGAGCGCTCCCGCCGCCACCGTCCACCACGAGTCGTAGCGACGGATCGGACGGGAGGAGGCTCTGACTGCGGTGGACGACATGTGAGCTAGCTCCGAGGGGAAAGTGGACGGCCTGCTTCAGCCACGCGAAGGCTAGGTAAGGCTTACCTAAATACGCCTCATCGTCCATGCGGGTCCCCCCAAGACCGTGACTCCAGCCACAGATCGCCATCCGCCGTCTCGACGCGCCTGATGCGGATCCGTCCTTTCCCGCACGGATCCGGGCCGGAGGATGCTTTAGGGCATGGAGATCGCGATTCTCGTCGTACCCCACTGCCCGCACGCCGAGCCTTGCCGCGGAACGGCTGCGACAGGCACTCGATGACGTCGGACTTCACGGCACCCCTGTGACCACGCGCGTGACAACGACCAGGACGAAGCCGAGCGGTGCGGTTTCGCGGGGTCCCCGACCTTCCTGATCGACGGCCGTGACCCGTTCGCCGAAGCCGGCCGATCGCCGGGTAAGAGTTTCGCCAGACCCCGGCACAGCCTGGCGACGTCGCGGGTGTAACCCTCCCAGCCGACCGAGTCATAGAGGCTCAGCATCTCCCCGGGCCGCCGGCCGAGGACGCGCTGCGATCCATCCGGACCCCGCTCTACGTCATCATGGGCAAGCACAACCTGCACCTGCACCCCAAGCGGCAGCTGGAACGCGTACCGCGCCTCGTCTCCGGAGCCCGCGCCGAGATCATCACCGCGAGCGGGCACGGCCCGCAGATCGACCACCCCGACGTGGTCAACGCCCGGATGCTGTCCTTCATGGAGAACGTCGACTCCCTCGACCCGGCCGCGCACGGGGCATAGGGCTGCGCCAGGGAGTGACCGCGCGGGTGGCGCCCACTCCGTGCCACACCGTGCCAGTAGGGGCGGTGCACAGCGGTCAACACAGGCTCCGCAGACGGACAGCGGGATGAAGAAGGCGTCCGCGCCTTCGAGCACCGGCCGCCATGGCTCCGTAGCCGGCTGTCCGTCAGCCTGGCGCGGCGAACTGGCCGGTGCCCACGACCTTGAGGAGGGCGAGGCGTTCGGCGGTATCGCTGCCGATGGGCGGGGTGTAGAGGACCACCCGCTGGTCGCCTTCCGGGGCGAGGAGGACCTGGCAGTCCAGGTCGACCGGGCCGATCAGCGAGTGCAGGACGCGCATGCGTGAGGACCGGCGTACGGCGACCTCGTGCAGCTCCCACAGGGCGGTGAACTCCTCGCTGGCCGCTTTCAGCCGATCCACCAGGCGGGACGCGGCGACGTCGGCCGCGCGTCGGGCAACGGCCGCCCGAAGGTCCGCCACATACATGCGGCCGTAGTGGTCGTGCTCGGCGGCAGGGTACGCGGTGCGCTGGGCCGGGTCGGTGAACCAGCGCCAGATCACGTTGCGGCCGTGCTCGGACACCGAGCACACCCCGCCCAACAGGGCCTCGGCCATCGCGTTCTGGGCCAGGACGTCGCCGAGGTCGCTGAGGACCTGGACCGGGGTGGTCGGCAGCTGGTCCAGCAGGTGCAGCAGCCCCGGGCTCACATGGTGCCCAGCGGTGCTTCCGGCGGGCGGGCGCCGTCCGGCGAGGAGGTGGAGGTGGTCGCGTTCGTCGTCGGACAGGCGCAGGGCGCGGGCCAGGGCGGCCAGCGTGTCCGTCGAGGGCTGCGGGCCGCGGGCTTGTTCGAGGCGGATGTAGTAGTCGGCCGACATGCCGGCGAGCTGGGCGACCTCCTCGCGGCGCGGGCCCGGGGTGCGACGTCCGCGGTCACCCACCGCCTCCCAACCTGGCCTCTCCGCAGATGGACGTCTTACCGATTGGTAGGTTGACGTCCGCAGCGAAGCAGTCTGGGGGGAACTGGTGGGGATGCGAAGCGGGCGCCGAGGCGCCGGGGTGCTGTGGACGTGGGGCGCGGCCCCTCTGGCTGTCCTGGGCGCAGTGAGCTGGCTGCTGGCATGGGGCATGGCCCCGCCGGAGGGGTCCGTGACGGCGTTGACGGGGCGGGGGCCTGGGGGTTTGGCCACTTCGGTGCTGGGCGCGGTTGCTGCCGGGGCCTGGATGGCCGCGTCCGGTGCGCTCGCGATTGCGCTGGTCATTGGGGCGGTGGATACGGTGCGGGGCTGTTGGCGTGCTGGTCGCCGGTCGGGTATGAGCGCCGGGGCTCTGCTGGCAGTAGGCGTGGCCGGTGGGGCAGTCCTGGCCTGGGTGCACCGGCTGCTGGCGGAGATCGTCCCGGAAGGCTCCATCGAGGTGCGGCCACACCGGGGCGCCATGGGGTTCATGGAGGTTTCGTACGGGCCCGATCTGGTCGGGATCGTGCTGATGGTCGTGGCGGTGGGCCTTGTCCGGGGATGCCGCCGTGTTGGCCGTCAGCCGAGGGGCCATGAGCCAGGCGCCCGCGCGTAAACCGGCGCATGGTGCCGACTCCCGTGGGATGTCATCCCGGCCGTGAAGGCCGGCACGCGCATGGACCTCTCTTCGCTCAGTGATCACCGGAGGGCCCGTGCCCGCAGTGCCGTCTTGCCTGCTCGAACCCCTGCGGAATCAGTTCGCCGCCCTACTGCCGACGCGGGGTGAGTTCGCGGCGACCCATCCGCTGGGCTCCCACCGCCGTCGGATGCCGGACCGGGTGGTCTTCGAGCACATCGTGCAGGCTCCGGTGCACGGTTCCGGGTACGAACGGATCTCCAGTCCTGGCTGCTCGGACCGCACGAGCCGGCGCCGCATCAAATCATGGGCCCAGATGACGCTCCAGCGCGTCGACCGCAGACCGCAGCACCGCCCGACGCAGCGCCAGCCTCTCCAATCGCATGCACTGCTCCAGCACATCCTGGGCCCGGGACGACACCACCGCCGGCCCGAGAACGGTGATGCCCGCTCGGGCTTCGATCAGCGCCGTGACCCTTCTGTCGAGTGCCTCCCTTCGCGCCTCGAGGGGGCTGGCAGGTAACTCCCGTACGGTCCGCACGAGAAGGTCCGCCGCTCGAAGGAACTCGGTACAGGCCGCCCGACGATCACTCTCCAACGCGTGCTCCCGACCTGTGCGCCCCTGAAGGCGCGCGGCCCGCACGGCTACCGCCCCCGACGTGTTGCTCATGGCCCTTCGCACCGCCGGCAACGCGCTCCGTGGCCCAACTGGCCTCACGGCACGGCCGACCGATGCCGGTGCGGGCCGTCAGCCCTACGCGTCGCGGCTCCAGCCGGTCAACAACCGCGCCTTGTAGGCAGCGGTGAGGGCGACGAATCGGGTGTTGCCCACTGCGTAGCGCAGGAACATGCGGCGTGGTTCCTGGATCAGCCGGTGGAACCATTCGAGGCCGGCCCGCCGCATCCACCGTGGTGCCCTGCTGCGCAGTCCGGCCACCACGTCGAAGGATCCGCCGACGCCGACCACCAGGGCGCAGCCCAGGTCCTTCTGCGTCCGCGCGAGGAAGTACTCCTTGCGCGGACTCGGCACGGCGAGGAAAAGGATGTCCGGACGGGCTTCGCGGACGGCCGCCACCACCTGGGGCTCCTGGGTCTCGTCCCAGTAGCCGTCCCGGTACCCGACGACGTCGACACCCTGGTCGGCGGCGATACGCGCGGTCTCCTGGACCACGCTGGTTTCGGCGCCCAGCAGGTACACACGGTATCCGTGGCGCGCGGCGCTGCGCCACAGAGCCAGCATGAAGTCGATGCCCGCCACCCGCTCGGGCAGCGGGCTGCCGAGGAGGCGGCCCGCCCAGACGACCGACTGCCCATCGGCATTGACGAGCGAGCAGGAGCGGATGATCCGGGCCAGTTCCGGGTCGTCATGGGCCTGGACGATCTTGGCGGCGTTCAGCACGACGTGCTGGTGGGGGCCGCCGTCCGCGATCAGTGCCTCGGCGGCCGCCACCGACTCCTCCAGGGTGAGCGGGTGGACGGGCAGTCCGCACACTGTTACGGGCGGGCGGGGGCCCGTCGGCCTTGTCGACCCGTCGTGTTCCAGCGGTTCGGGTGTGGACACAGTGTTTCTCCGTTCGCCCCCCATACCACCACTCAGAAATTCGTGTCCCGCCAGATCCGTGAGAACGCGTCCCTGACCGTGTCCGGATCGTAGAGCGGGCGGAGTTCTCTCCAGGCCTTCTGTTGCCGATGCCGGACACCGTCGATGTCGGCCATGCACAGCGTCAGGAAATCGGTGACCGATTCGACGGTGCTGTCGATCTGTTCCACACAGCCCCGGCTGAACAGTTCCGCGCTGCCGGGCGACCTAGTCGCGGCCACGGCGCAGCCCACCTGAAGGCCTTCGAGCAGCACGAAGGGAAGTCCTTCCGCCCATCGAGCGGGCAGGACGAAGACATCGACCCCGGACCAGAACGAATGAACCTCGTCCGGTGCCAGTACACCGAGGTCCTCGTCCACGCAAGACATGTGATGAGGTGGCACGTCACTTCGTATTCCCGCGACCGAGAACTCCACGAGGGCGCCTGTTCGTTTCAATCCGGCCACCGCATCGCAGAGGATGTCGAAGCCTTTACTTCTGTGCATCGACCCCAACCAGCCGACGCGCAAGCGTCCACTGGAGTCCGATGGACGGGGCGAGGCGGCGCCCGTGGGTGCGGGATTTCTCACCACATGCACGGATGCGAATCGGCAACCTGACGCCCTGATATCTTCCGCCACGTCCTCACTGAGTACCAGCCAATGACTGCCCCCGAGCGCCTTCCTCAAAAACGCATTCGAGCGCAGTCGCGCGGGAAGCTGAGAACCGTGGAGATGCATCACGGGGGTGCAGCGGAACGCCCTGGCGAGCATGGTGATGATGGCGTCGCGCAGGAGCGGCAGGCCCCACTGGGAGATCGGGAGATAGATCGCGCTCGGTGACATCGCCGTCAGCACACGGGCACAACGCACGACGGCGGCCACCGTCGCGGCCGCCCCGGCCGACCAAGTCGCCCTGAACTTCATGGATCCGGTGCGGTCGGCGGAAAGCGAGACGACCGCGACGACCCGGCAGCACGACTCCACGACCGGCGTGAAGAATTCCGCGGCTCGCCCCATTCCACCCAAGCTCGCGCTGTGCCTCAAAACCAGGACCGTCGGCCATGAAGTCGTGGAAGGACTTCTCTTACGGATCGGGAACACTGTCCTTCTCCTGTGCATCAGCAGTGGCGTCTGCGGTGAAACGCGGAGTTTCGGAATGATGACGCTCACCCTCTGCCCCTCGTGGTCATCCTCGCCGGAGGACGGTTCTTCGGTAAAGCCCTCCCTATGAGATCACCCGTCCCGTGAGGAGTCCAGGACAACACGGAGTTGCCGCACTGTCCATTTATTCACAAAAAATCACCGACCGAATCTGCCGGGGAATCGTGACCTGATCCGCCGAGTTCGGACTGCCCGCGTGGTAGGACAGAGCGGGACGACAGAAGGAGACGTCATGGGCGCGTTGGGTGTGGACTCCGCACTGCTCGGGCTTTTGTTTTCCGCCGCCTGTGTCGGCGTCCTGCTCCTCGTATCCTTGCTTCGGAGGGTGGCGGTCTGGTGGCTGTGGGGAGCAGCTCTGGCGCCTTTGTTCCTGTTCGGCAGGGACTATGCGAAGGTAGGTCTCGATCCGGTGTACCTTATGGATGTCCTGGTCGTACTCGCGCTCCTTGCCGGTTCTCCGGTCTGGGCTTCACGAGCCCTTTCTGAGTCTCGCCTGCGGGGATACCGCATGTGTGCCATTCTGCTGGCCGTCGCCGCGACCCAGGCGGTAGTCCGTGGTGTGGTACAGGGCTATCCGGGCGCGATGAAGGGTTGCATCCTGGGGCTGTATCCCCTTTTCGCCTGGGCCGCCGCGACATGGTTTCTCACGCAGCCCGTCGAGGAGTTCCTCCGGAGGAGATGGGTCCTGTACCTGCCGACCACGGGTGCACTCCTGATGATGGCGCTGGGCCGGTTGGTCATGCCCGCCGCCGTGGGGCTGTACCTGGCGATCGCGGGAGCCTTCGGCATGGTCCTGCGCAAGAGAGGGGACAGTCGGCTGCTTCTGTGGACGCTGATCGGGGCCGCCTGCCTCACGGCGGCAGCCGACAAGCGCGGACCCCTGCTCGCGGTGGGTGCGGCGATTGCCGCGACCGCGCTGGCCAGCCGGGCGTGTCGCCGTAGGACGGTCCAATGGCCCGCGCTGACCTGGAGTTTCCTCATCGTGGGGCTGGTGGCTGTGCTCAGCGTGTCGGTGGCGAACCGGCAGTCTTCGGACCTGCCGGTCGTCGGGGGGCTGGTGAGCCGGATGCAAGCAAGTGAGAACGATGCCGACAGCGAGGCGGCCAACAATGTGGAACTGCGATACGTCATGTGGCGCACGGCACTTGATGTCGCACGGTCCGAGCCACTCCTCGGCACCGGAGCGGGCCGCCCGATCGAGGTCGTGTTCCAGGGTGCGGAGCTCGACAATGCCGCGTCGGGCCCCCACAACTCCTTCGTCGGGTACGTCTACTACCTGGGGTGGCCGGCGGGCACCGCGTTCGCGCTGCTGATCGTGGCGACGTTGTGGCGCACGTGGCGGGCGCGGTCCCATCCTGTCGCGTCCGCCTGGTTCGGGGCGACGGTCGGTGTCTGCTGTATCGCCTTCACGAACGTCGCCTTCGAGACCACGTACATCGGTCTGCCGTCGTGGCTGGTCGTGGCGTGTGCCTTCGCCCTCGTCGGTGTTCCGCGTGCCGCAGTGCCGGCCGGGGACACCGGCTCGGCGCCCCCTCACACGGCAGAGCAGCCCGGGCATCGCCCTTACTCCGGCGCTCTCCGGCCCCGGGCCCTCGGTCGCCACCGCCCATCGGTCCTGGCACTGGTGACCGGTGCTCGCCCTGGATGCCGACCCGCCGTCGCGCGCGGAGGACTGGCGCTCCGCTGTCCACTTGGCCCTTGAGGAGTATCCGATGCACGAAACGCAAACCCTGGGCTTGCGGTCCCCCGGTCCGCCCGGGGGCGCCGTCGAGCGCGCCGGGACTCGGCTCGCCCCGCGGAGACTTCTCGTGAGGTCCTCGGCGGTCGTCCGGGACCGCAGTCGTGGATACGCAAGTGCTCGGCGGCGTGTCCGGTCCGAGAATCCGGACGGCCCATGACGCGTAAGGGGACGGCAGGCGTCTCCGCGTCGCGCGTCCCGGCGTCGCTCCACGGAGAGGCCTCGCTGGCTCTTCTCGGCGTGGTGGGCGGAGCGATCACCGCGCTTGTGGGGTCACTCCTGGTGGCGCGGCTGCTCGCGCCGACCGAGCGGGGCCACTACGCGTCCATCGTGGTGTTCACGACTCTTGCGCTGACGTGTCTTGAGATGGGCGGTGAGGTGGGGGTCCTCAGAGGCCTCGCGGACGTGCGGAAGGAAGGGACGTCTTTCGCTGCCGGTTACTTCGTCTGGACGCTCCTGGCCACCGCTTCGGTGGCCGCCGCCGCGCTCGCGGTGGGCGGTTGGACGCCCCCCTGGTTGCAGCCGTCGTGGCTTCTTCCGTTCTGTGTCACCGCCGCCGTCTACGGCGGACTGGTGTTCAGGCTGACGACCGGGATGCTGGTGAGCAGCGGTCGGCTGCGTCGGTTGATCCTGGCACGGACCCTCGGGAACTGCGGACCGGTCCTCGGCTGTCTGCTCTGCGTTCCCCTCGGGCTCACGACGGCTCTGGATGTGGCCACGGTGTCGTTCGTCGCGCAGGCGGTGGTGAACTCCTTCCTCCTCCTCCGCCTCTCATGTTCCGGAAGACCGCTGCTGCCGTCCGCCCGGCACCGACGGGGGAGGGCGGCGTGGCACCGGAACATGTCCCTCGTCTGGTGCCGGGGGAACGTTGATCTCCATGTCCTCAACGGGTCCACCTACGTCCTGCAGCGTTCCGACCAGATGGCGCTCTCCGTCGTCGGGGCGGACAGGACTCTCGGGATCTACGCCATCGCCACCAATGTCTCCGAGGTCGTCAGCTATCTCCCCGCGGCGCTCTTTCCTCTCGTCTCGCGGGGGCGGCCGGGCCACCCGGTCGAGTTGCGCAGGATCCTGGTGCTGCTCGCCGTCTGCGTCGGAGCCTTCACCCCGTTGGCCTACTTCGCCCTGCCCCTTCTCTACGGTGAGGCCTACCGGGCCGCGCAGCCCGCGGCCCTCCTCCTGGTACCGGCCACGGCTCTCCTGGCGGTGGGGCGCCTCTTCCAGGGCGTTGAGCTTCGTGACGCCGGACGACGCAGGCGCTTGGCAGTGATCGCCGTGGCAGCCGCGGCGACCGAGTTCGCCGCCGTGTCCCTGTTCGGCGGGGCGGGGCCTGCGGCAGCCGCCCTCGCCTGCGCGGCAGGTTACGCCGTCTTCACCGTGTGGATTGCGCTGTCCCGCACGACGACGCCGTCCCGGTGCGCACGGCCTGCGAGGGACACCGTGCCGGTGCAGGGCGGTCTGCCGGCCGGGGACGTGGTCGACGGCCGGAAGGACTGAGCGCGGTGTCCGTGCGCCGGAGCGGGTCGGGCCACTCAGTTCCGGGGACGGCCCAGCAACTCGACGAAAGGCGCATCGGGCCGGCAGGCGGCGAAGTTGTACCCCCGGGTCGGTTCGACCTTCACCGCGGCGATCTCCCGGAGGGTCAGCGGGCGGGGTCTGCCCGGTGACATGACCACCATCCCCATGTCCAGGAGATGACGGCTGACCTTGCAGGTGGGGTCCAGGCCGTGGTCCTCGAACAGGAAGACGACCTCGCGTTCGGCGAGGGTCTCCTTCGCGCCTTCGACGGCCGGGATCTCCGCGCCTTCCACATCCAGCTTCACCACGACGGGTCCGGTCAGTCCGGCGCAGTGGCGTCGTACGAGCGTGTCGATGGTCACCGATGCGACGTCGAACGACCGCCAGCCGTTCCGGCCCGCATCCGCGTCTCTTTCGCACACGGACGCCGCCGCGTGGCACAGATGGTGGCCGACAATGGAGAGCGAGGCGTCGTCCTGTCCCCAGAGGGCGGCGTGGACGGCTTCGACTCCCCCGCCGTTCAGGGCGATGTTGTCCGTCAGCCGGTGGAAGGTCTCCGGGCTCGCCTCCACCGCCACGACGCGTCGGGCCCGGTGGCGGGTCAGCACCGACCAGAAGCCGATGTTGGCGCCACAGTCCAGGACGATCGTCTCGGGTGTGAGCACCCTGTCGAACATGTCTCTGATCTCCGGCTCATAGGCGAAACCGGGATCCAGCAGTTTCATCCAATAGCCGTCATCGAGGTACACGCACAGTCGTGAGCCCTCGCCGATATGGACGGTGACCCGGTTGTCCCTGTCGAAGTGCTTCGACAACATCCATGTCAGGCGCTGGACACCCCGATGGCCGACCGGCCTGGCGGCTCGCGCCAGCAATTGAACGGCGGCTGCCTGGAGACGGGCCCCCACGCCCCCGTGAACCGTCACCTTGCGCGATCTCACGCGGTCCGTACGGTATTCCGTCTTCTTGCTTGCGTCGTTTTCGCGGGTATCGGCCTCAGTGCGACTCATACGCGAAACGTATCCACGGGCGGGATCACAGTTACCGGAGATGAGCGGGCGCACGCATTCGATTCACGCTTTCAGCGGGAAAAGCTGATTTCATTACAACAGCGAGCCCATCACAGTGATACTTCTCGTCGCATCAAGTAAAGCCCCATGCCAAGCGGCCGGTCGTCAAACGCAAACCTTGCGGCCAGGGTTAAAGTGACCACCGCCGATGCGGACGACGAGTGTTCAAGTCGCTTCACCTCCCAAAGGGGCAGCCCACCTATGCCAGTCAAGAGTTATCGGACACTTCACGGAATCCGTGGTGTTGCGGCCCTATGTATCGTCGTCCTGCACTCCCCGCGACTGTTCGGATCGGCCCCGGTCTTCCTGGCACTGGCTGTCGATCTTTTCTTCGCACTGAGTGGCTTTGTGCTGGCCCATGCCTACGAGGATCGCCTCCGTCGCGGGATGACCCCTCTGGCGTTCCTGCGTCAGCGCTGGGCGCGGCTGTACCCGCTCTATGGTGTGGGATTTCTCCTGGGTGTCGCGCATGCAGTATTGTGCATTAAATATAATTCACCCACGGAACATTGGAGTTGGGGGGAGCTGTCCATCACCCTTCCGTTTGCGGCGTTCATGATTCCCGCGCCGGTGGTTCAGGGGCTGTTCCCTCTCAATGGGCCGATGTGGTCGATCTTCTTCGAGCTGCTCGCGAATCTTCTTTGGGTTGTCTTCTGGCGCCCGCTGCAATCCGTTAAGATTCTTTTCGGTACCGTTCTGGTGTGCGGTGGACTTTATGTCTGTGCCTTGATGTACGTCGAAGCCCCGGCGCTGGGCCTTACTTGGACAACCTTTCCCGGGGGGCTGGCGCGGGTGTGTTACTCCTTCGGTGCGGGCCTGCTGGTCCACCGTCTCGAGGGCAAGCTGCGCACGCCGAAGATTCCACCGTTGATGCTGATGGGCGTGCTGCCGGTCATGGCGCTCTTCAGCCCCGGTCCGATCGTGCAACTGCTGTCTGTACTGCTGGTGTTTCCGCTCATTGTCCTGCTCGGCGCGAGTAACGAGCCGAGGGCTGCCGCCCAAGGCATCTACGAATCGTTGGGCAAGGCGTCCTACTGCGTGTACGTACTGCACCGCCCGCTGGCAGCCCTTCTGTATGGGGCCGTCCTGCAGTTCGCCGGATGGCGGCTCGAAGCCATTGCTCCATGGGGCGGACTGGTCTTCCTGGCCGGGCTGGTAGCAGGAGGCCTCGTCCTTACGGACGTGTTCGAAACACCGGCACGACGGTGGCTGACTCGCCGTCTGACCAGAAAGAGCGAGGAACCACTGCGCATCCGGGTCTGCGATGGTCTGCCACGTGATCGCGTCGGGGAGGACTGCCCGACAGCCGCCCAGACACAGGCTTCGGAACGCTCCATGTGAAGGACGCCTCACAGCAGCCGCCCCACACTGCCCGGCGCTGGGCCGGCGGCGGAGATGCTCGTTGCGATCCCTGCCAAGGCTGGGGCCGCGGCCCGCGGCCGCCGGACCGCGCCCCCCGGGCCATGACGCTGAGCCGCCGACCGTTCCATCTGCGCCTCGCGGGCCCGAAGGGGGACGATGCGCCATGACTCGGTCCTGTCAGGGAGACGAGCCTCCAGCGGGCGCGGAGGGGTTCCGCGCAGGTCCGTCTTCTGAGCGGAGACGCCGCTCAGCCGCGGTTTCGCGCGAAGAGCCCGAAGGTGGTGGCCGGACCGAAACGTTCCCCCAAAGCCTGCAGCGCTCCTGATTGAGTCGACCAGTAACGCTGCACCTCCACATCCTGAAAGGCCGGTTCCAGGAGTTTCTGCAGGGCCACCTCGTCCACTCCTTGCCGGACGACGTGGTACTCCGACATATCCGCCTCGTTCGTCTCGTCGTAGTGACCGCGCAGTCGGCGCACCCTGGTGGCCAGGCCGCGGCGCAGTTCGCCCTGACCGAGCCTCCACAGGAGATAGGCGCCACGATCCAGGTTCATGGAGAGTCCTGACCGGCGCGGGTACCACAGTGGGTCCTGGGCGCTGAAGAAACCGCCGCCGGGGGCGATCCGCTGAATGAGATGTCCGACGGCACCCAAGTAGTCTGGGATGTGGTGCAGTACGGAAATGCACACCACGGCGTCGACCGGCTCCGAGCGGAAGATCTCCTTGCCTTCGATGTCATGAACGACGGTGACGTTCGGATTGTTGCGGAAGCGCTGTCGGAGGACCGCCGCGCTGGGGGCGCTCATTTCCGTCACGTCGACCCTTGCCCCGGCCGCCACCAGATGGTCGGTAAAAGTTCCGTGCCCAGCGCCGACCTCGAGGACCCGGCACTGGCCGTTCCGTTCGATGACCTCGCCCACGAGAGTATGCAGGCCCGAGATCACGCGCTCGCGGACGCTGTGATGCCGGATATGCGGAGAGCCGTTCGCATAATCATGCCCATCGCCGTGGGCCCGTTCTTGGAGTTGCCCAATGGTGGGCCTGCTCAAGGTTTCTGTCATGCCGGGACACTATTCCGGTAGCCGCCTTCATGGCCCGTCCCCCCGTGCTTGGGAAACGTAATTCACACATCCGGCCGTAACATGTGTCCGTCGGCACGGCGTGCTTGTCAGGCGATGAGTGTCCTTCAGGTCCATTCTGTTAGGCGCCTCCCGAGTTTTCGCTGTACCGCAGTCGACCGGTTCGCCTGTGGCGCCCTCCGAAAGGAAAATCTCCCGGTGTTTTCCACCGTCTGCGTCGTCGGCCTCGGCTACATCGGCCTGCCCACCGCCGCCGCGCTCGCCACGAACGGGATCGACGTCATCGGCGTCGACGTCAACCCGACCACCGTCGAACTCATCAACGCCGGCCGCGCCCCCTTCGTCGAACCGGATCTGGCGGTGGCCGTCAGCGGCGCCGTGGCCATGGGGAGGCTGCGCGCGACGGGCACACCCGAGCCGGCGGACGCCTTCATCATCGCCGTCCCCACCCCGCTTCAGGAGGACCACACGGCGGACCTGTCGTACGTGAGCAGTGCCGCGGCGGCGGTGGCGACCGTACTCAAGGCGGGTGACCTCGTCATCCTCGAGTCCACCTCACCCCCCGGCACCACCGTGGAGCTGTCCCGGTGGCTGGGCAAGCACCGCCCCGACCTGACGTTCCCCCACGAAGAGGGCGACGCGCCCGACGTGCGGGTGGCCCACTGCCCCGAACGCGTCCTGCCGGGCCGGACGATGATCGAGATCGTGACGAACGACCGTGTCGTCGGCGGCGTGGGGGTGGGCTGCGCCGAACGGGCCCGCGCCCTCTACGAGGTGTTCACAAAGGGGGAGTGCCTGCTCACCGACGCCACCACGGCGGAGATGGCCAAACTCGGCGAAAACGCCTTCCGGGACGTCAACATCGCCTTCGCCAACGAGCTGTCCATGGTCTGCGACCACCTCGGCATCGACGCGGGCGATGTCATCGCACTGGCCAACCGTCACCCCCGCGTCGACATCCTGCGTCCGGGGCCGGGTGTCGGCGGCCACTGCATCGCCGTGGACCCCTGGTTCATCGTCGGCACGGCGCCCCGGCAGTCGCGTCTCATCCGACTCGCCCGCGAGGTCAACGACGAGCGGCCCGACTACGTGCTCGGCGAGGTCGTCCGGACAGCCGGCCGGTTCAGGGACCCCGCGATCGCCTGCCTCGGCCTGGCCTTCAAGGCGAACATCGACGACCTCCGCGAAAGCCCCGCCCTGTACATCGTCACGCAACTCGCCGAGCGGCAGGTCGGCCGTCTGCTCGTCGCGGAGCCGCACATCAGGGAACTGCCGGACTCACTGGCACGCACGGGCCGGGCCGAACTCGTCGACGTCACCACCGCCGTGCGGGACGCGGACGTCGTCGTGCTGCTCGTGGACCACGACTCCTTCCGCGGCGTCCACCGGACCGCCCTGCGCGGGAAGGCCGTGTTCGACACCCGCGGCTTCTGGCGCTGACGCGGCACCGCCCGCGGGGTCCGGCGCGGCGGCGCCGAACTCCGCGGGGCGCCCGCACAGCCCCATCCAGTGCCCGATCGCCCGTACGGTACGGTCCGCGGCCCGCCCGTCGCCGTACGGGTTGACGGCCTTCGCCATCGCGGCGTACGCCTCCCGGTCGTGCAGGAGCCGGTGCACCTCCTTCACGATGTGCTCACGGTCGGTGCCCACCAGCAGGGACGTGCCCGCCCGCAGGGCCTCGGGACGTTCCGTGATGTCCCGCATCACCAGCACGGGCTTGCCGAGGCCCGGCCCCTCCTCCTGGACGCCTCCGCTGTCGGTCAGGATGAGGTGCGCGCGGTTCATCAGCCGGGCGAACGCCCCGTAGGCCAGCGGTTCCGTCAAGCGGATGTTGCCGAGGTGGGCGACCCGGGGCAGGATCGCCGCCCGCACGACCGGATTGGGGTGCAGCGGGAGCACGATGAGGAGTTCGGGCTCGGCACGGGCCAGATCGGCGAGGGCACCGCCGATGGACTCCATTCCACTGCCCCACGACTCACGGCGATGGGCCGTCACCAGCAGGACCCGGCGGGCGGTGTCGTCGAGGTCGGTCAGTGCCGGGTCTCCGTAGTGCGTGTTCTGTCGGACCGCCCAGCGCAGGGCGTCGATGACCGTGTTCCCGGTGACCACGACGGACGACGGGGGCACACCGTCCCGGAGCAGGTTGTCCCGCGCGTGACGGGTGGGCGCCAGATGGATGGAGGCCAGCTGGGTCGCGAGTCGGCGGTTGATCTCTTCAGGGAAGGGGGAGTACCGGTCGTCGGTGCGCAGTCCCGCCTCCAGGTGGGCCACGGGGACCTGGTTGTAGAAGGCGGCGAGGGCCCCGGCGAACGCGGTCGTGGTGTCCCCCTGGACCAGCACCGCGTCCGGGCGCTCGCGCCGCAGCAGGGGACACAGCCCGTCGAGGACGCGCACGGTGATGTCGGCGAGGGACTGGCGCTCGCTGAGGATGTTCAGGTCGTGGTCGGCGCGGATGCCGAACAATGCGTGCACCTGGTCGAGCAGGCCGCGGTGCTGGGCGGTCACTGTCACCGTCGGTCGGAGCATCGAAGACCGGTTGAGGGCTTCGATGACGGGGGCCATTTTGATGGCCTCCGGTCTCGTTCCATAGACGACCATCAGTCTCTTCACTCGAGTCTCCTTCCGAGCGGCGTCGGACCGCGGCCGGGGCGGCCCACACCGGTGGCCGCATTCCCCGGAGCGGGAGAAGCGCTCTCCGGACACCAACGAATCGGTATTCCGTGACAGTGCCCGCCATGCTGGAGGCGTGTTCACCCCTTCGTATGGCGATGTTCGTCCGTCTGGTCCGCTCCGCAGGAAAGATGGAAGTTCCGGTGAAGTGCCCTCCCTACAGTGCGCCGTGGTCCGCGTTTCCCCTCCTGTAAAGGCAGGAAATGAAAACAGTGCTCCTGTCCCCGCGCACCGGTTCCATCACGGTGGGAGAAGTTCCCCCTCCCGAAGCAGCCGTCGGGGCGGTGGTGATCCGCAACGAATGGTCGCTCATCAGCGCCGGTACGGAGCGGGCCACCGTCTCGACCGGCGCGCAGAGCCTCATCGGCAAGGCGCGGCAGCGGCCCGAGCAGGTGGCTCAGGTCCTCAACAGCGTGAAGCGGACGGGCCTCGCCGACACCTACCGGACGGTCCAGGACCGCCTGGACCGTCCGGTGCAGCTCGGATACTCCTGCGCGGGCACGGTCCTGCGGACGGGCGAAGGGGTCGACGACATCCGCCCCGGGATGCGGGTCGCCGCAGCCGGGGCCCGCTACGCCTCGCACGCGGAGATCGTCGCGGTACCCCGCAACCTCGTGGTTCCCGTGCCGGACGGCGTGGACACCCAGTGGGCCGCCTTCGCCACGGTCGGCGCGATCGCGCTGCAGGGAATTCATCAGGCCGAGGCGGTGCCGGGCTCCCGGATCGCCGTCATCGGCCTCGGCCTGGTCGGTCAGATCACGCTCCACCTGCTGCGCGCCTACGGGTACGACGGGCTCGGCATCGACCCCGATCCCGGCATGGTGGCGCTCGCCGAGTCGGCGGGTCTGGTGGCCTTCCCGCGTGGCGCGGACGGCCTGTCCGGCGCCGTCTCCCGGCACTGGGCAGGCGCCGGTGCGGACGCGGTGCTCATCACCGCCGCGACGTCCAGCTCCGACCCCGTCGAGTTCGCCGGCAGTCTCGCCCGTGACCGCGCCACCGTGGTGGTCGTCGGTGACGTCGGCGTCGCGCCGCCACGGTCGTCGTACTACCACAAGGAACTGTCGATCCGTTATGCGCGGTCCTACGGCCCGGGCCGGTACGACCCCCGCTTCGAAGAAGGCGGCCACCCCTACCCCGAGGGCTATGTCCCGTGGACGGAACGGCGCAACCTCGCCGAGGTGCTCCGGCTGCTGGCGACGGGCGTGGTGGACTTCGCCGGGCTGCAGCCGCGGGTCTTCCCCGTCGAGCAGGCGGCCGACGCATACGAGGCGCTGAAGCCGTCGCCCGGCGGCCGCAGCGTCGCCCTGCTGCTGCGCTACGCCGGAACCGCGCAGCTCCCGCCCCGGCCGGCCCCGGAGGCGGGCCCCCGCGCATGGACCTCCCCGCGGGGCACACTGCGGGTCGCGGCGATCGGGGCGGGCAACTTCGCGACGAGGACGCTCTTCCCCGAGCTGGAACGGGAGTCCGGCGTCACGTTCTCCTGGGTCGCCGGCGGGCGGGGACTGTCCGCCGCGCACCAGGGCCGGCGGTGGGGTTTCCGCACCGTCGCGGAGAGCGTCGAGACCGGCCTCGCCTCGGGCGACGCGGACTGCGTGATGGTGCTCAGCCGCCACGACAGCCACGGCGGGTACGCGGCGCGGGTGCTGCGCGGTGGCGCCGCCCTGTACTGCGAGAAGCCCCTGGGCCTCACGGAGAGCGAACTGGAGGACATCGCGGACGCGTGGCTGGCCTCCGGCGCCCCGGCGATGGCCGGGTTCAACCGGCGGTTCGCCCCCGCGGTGCGGGACCTTCGCGCCGCGCTCCCACGGGACACACCCCTCCAGGTGGTCTACCGGGTGTTCGCGGGCCGGCTCCCGGCCGACCACTGGTACTTCGATCCCCGGCAGGGCGGCCGGCTGCTCGGCGAGGTGTGCCACTTCATCGACACCGCGGGTTTCCTGGTCCCGGGGAGGCCGGTCGGGGTGCGGGCCGTCGGTGCGGACGCGAGGGACCCGGCCGCCGCACAGAACGTCACCCTCCTCCTCACCTACGACGACGGGTCGGCCGCCTCCATCGTGTACGGGGGGCTGACCCCGCCCGGCGCCCCCAAGGAACTCCTGGAAGTGGCCACCGACGGGGTGGCGGCCAGGATCGACGACTTCGGCTCGCTCACCGTGTGGAAGGGGGGCCGGGCGGTCACGACGAAGTACCGTGGCGCGCCCAAGGGCCACGCGGACGAGATGCGCTCCCTCGTCCGGCTCGTCCGGAACGAGTCCCTCGACGAGGAGACCGCTGCCGCCGCCGGCTTCGCCCCGGCGCTGTGGAGTTCCCTCGTCGCCTGCCGGGCGGCCCGTTCGCTCACGGAGGACCGCGTCGTGGAGTGCGCCCCCGCCACACCGGCGCTGGCCAGGGCACTGGGGTGCCCGTCGCCCGGTCCCGACGCCGCGGCCGCCGTGCCGAGGCCGGGCGGACAGGCGGCCCGCCCCGGCGGTGGTTCCGCTTCGACCACGGCGGCGCTCTGATGTGCGGTTTCGTGGTCATGCTGAACCGGACCGCGCAGGGCTGGCCGCCGGCGCACCGGGACCCGTGCGCGGCGCTCGCGCACCGCGGCCCCGACGCGAGCGGGCATCTGGATCTGGACGGCGGTAACTGGCACGCTGCGCTGCACTTCCGCCGTCTGGCCGTCGTGGACCTCGACCCGAGGAGCGACCAGCCCTTCGGCTCCCCGGAGCGGGGCGTGATGGTCTACAACGGCGAGATCTACAACGCTCCGTACCTGCGCGAGGTGCTGCGGAAGCGGCACGTGACCTTCACGACCGAGGGTGACACCGAGGTCCTCTACGAACTGCTGCTGCAGCCCGACGCACCGCGGCTGCTCGACGAGGCGGACGGCATGTTCGCCTTCGCCCTCGTCCTGCCCGACGGCGAGGTGCGCTACGGGCGGGACCGACTGGGCGTCAAACCGCTGTACGCGGCCTCGGACGCGGCGGGCCGTCTGGTCGCGCTCGCGAGTGAGATCGAACCGCTGCGGGCAGCCGGGCTGACCGGCGACGCGGACCCGGTCGCGGTGGCGCAGGGCGCCATGTTCCTGTGGACGCCGCCGCCGCGGACCGGCTGGCAGCGCGTTCGTGCCGTCACGGCCGGGACGGTGCTGTCCCGGCGCGCTCCCCGCTATGACGAGGCGTCACCCTGGTGGCGGGCCGGTGCCGCTGTGCCTGCCGCGGACATCGGTGCCGCGGTCCGCGCGTCGGTCGCCCGGCAGGTGCGGGCGGACGTGACGGTGGGGCTGCTGCTGAGCGGCGGGCTGGACAGCACCTGGCTGGGCGTGGAGATGAGCAGGGAGGGCTTCGCCGGACCCGCCTTCGCCGCCCGAGCGCGCACCGCGGCGGCCACCGCGGAGCCGTTCGAGGACGACGCCCCCTACGCCGCCCGGGTCGCCCACTGGCTGGGCCTGCCACTGACGTGGGTCGACCTGGACGTCGACGTGCTGCGCCGGATCCCGGAGCTGGTCACCACCATGGAGCTCCCCTTCGGGGACCCGGCCGCCGTCGCCCTCATGCAGCTCTCCCGCGCCGCACGCGGTGAGGCGACCGTGCTGCTGTCGGGGCTCGGGGTCGAGGAGCTGTTCCTCGGATACGAGCGCTACCAGGCCGTGCTCCTGCTGCAACAGCTCCCCGTGTGGGCGCGCCCCACCCTCGGCGCCGCCGCCTTCGTCCCCGCACCCCGGCGCTACCGGGGCCGTGCGGACAAGTTCGGGCGACTGCTCCACCTCAGCCCCCGCGACTGGTCGTGGGCGACGCAGTCGTACTACTCCGGGCGGGAGTGGGCGGCGCTGTCGCCGCTCGTCGGGCTGGAGGCGGTCACCGAGCGGCATCGCGAGGTGGCAGGCGCCGTGTTGGACGCGGGCGGGACGCCCCTCGCGGCGCTGGCGGAGTGCGACC
Source organism: Streptomyces sp. NPDC032472 (assembly GCF_040636955.1). Lineage (NCBI taxonomy): Bacteria > Bacillati > Actinomycetota > Actinomycetes > Kitasatosporales > Streptomycetaceae > Streptomyces > Streptomyces sp. NPDC032472. Next base: position 12,179 of record NZ_JBEZVK010000057.1, on the reverse strand, counting down.
GGCGGCTGTTCCTGCCGGGGCTGAACCTGCTGTACGGCGACCGCGCGTCGATGCGGGCGAGTGTGGAGCTGCGGGTGCCGTTCCTGGGCGAGTCGGTGGTGGCCTCCGCCCTCGGCGCCGTCGCGGAGGAGCAGCTGCGGCTGGGCGACGGCAAGGCGGGCTTTCGCGCGGCCGCGGTGGCGTCTGGTGTGCCGGAGTTCGTCGCCCGGCGCCCCAAGACGGGCTTCGGGGCGCCGGTACGGTCGCTGCTGCGCGAGCACGGTGACCGTCTGTGGAGAGAGGTACGGCGCTCCCCGCTGTTCGACGACGTCTTCGACCGGCGGACCGCCGACCGCCTCGTCGCCGAACACGTCCGGGGCCAGCGTGACCGGGGGCTCGCGGTGTTCGGGCTGTTCTGCGCGGCCGTGTGGTGGGAGCGGAACGCGGCGGGAGGCGCGGGGCGGACCGCGGACGTCTTGGCGGGCTACGAGGCGGCGGTCGTCGGCTGAGCGGCCGGGGCGGCGGGGTGCCGGCCGGCCGGCAGGACGGCGTGGAGGGCGGTCAGCGCGTCCAGGAGGGGAGCGGCGCTCCATCGGGGCGACTCCCACAGTGCCCTGTTCCCCTGCCAGCCCTTGGCCCGCGCGTCCGTGCCGAGACCGGGATAGCGGTCCGCGACGGCTGCCAGCACGGACCGGGCGAAGTCAGCCTGGACGAAACCGTGATGGGCCACCCACGCCGCCATCCGTACCGCTGTCGCGTCGTTGTTCGGGTCCCGTCTGCTCCGGCCGTCCGCGAAGTAGCGGGGCAGAGGGCCGTCGAACAGGTGCCGCAGGTAGTGGTCCACCCCCCGTTCGAGAGGGCGCCGGACGTCGATGCCGAGCAGCGTTCCCGCCTGTTCGAGGCGCAGCAGTACGTACCCCGTGTGGAAGCCGTCCACCCAGCCCAGCCGCGGGCCCCGTCCGTACGGCCACGAACCGTCGGGGCGCTGACCGTCCAGGCTCACCTCCACCGCACCGCGGGCGGCGTCGACCAGGCGGTCCGCCAGTCCGCCGGGCAGCGTCCCGGTGCGGGCCAGGCGGGCGGCGAGCGCGGCACCCATGAGGTTGGCGTTGTGGACGAGGACGTCGCCGGCCGGTGTGTAGGTGAAGAACTCGCCGTTGTGCAGGTGTTCCAGGAGCCCGTGGGCGAGCGACCGTACTGCCTCGTCGCCGAGCGTTCCGGTGTCCAGACAGCCGTCCGCGCAGAAGGTGGTGGCCACGAGGTTGGGGACGGTGGCGGGGTAGTACGCCCAGCGGGTCTGCACGTCGAACTCGTAGCGCCACAGCCCGGCGTAGCGCCCGGACAGCTGCTCGGCGGCCGCCAACCCGCCGAGCCGCAGGGCGCGCTCCCGCCACACGGGGGAGGCCGAGAGCCGGGCGCAGGCGCCGGCCGCGGTTCCGGCGGCCGTCGCGGTGCGCAGCGGGCGGATGCCCAGGACCGGACGCAGGTCGATCCGGCTGCGTTTGACGGCCTGCAGGAGCGCCTGCCGAAGCACAGGGTGCACGGCCAGCCGTCCCAGCGGGCCGGTCAGCCCGTCGTACGGGTCCGGGCCCGCCCAGTCGCGGGCGTCGGCCCACCGGAAGAGCCGGTCTGCCAGGGCGAGGACGTCCGTGGCCTCGCGGGGCGAGCCGAGGCGGTCCCCGGCGGCGTGGTGGTCCGGGCCGAAGCGGTCTCGGGGTGAGTGGTCGGTGGGGGTTCCGGGCGGCATGGGCCCTCCAGGAGGATCGCCAGTGCTGGGGATGTCGTCGGTGCCGTCGAGTGGGGAGCGGGGCCGGCAGCTGCTCAGTAGGCGCCCCTGCCCGCTACGACGGCTCCCACCGTCCGGCACAGCACCCCGAGGTCCACGGACGGGGACCAGTTGTCCACGTACCTGAGGTCCAGGGCGACCGTCTCGTCCCAGGAGAGGTCGGAGCGGCCGCTGACCTGCCACAGGCCGGTGAGCCCCGGTTTGACGGCCAGCCTGCGCAGCTCCACCTCGTCGTACCCGGCGACTTCGTCGGGCAGCGGCGGCCGCGGGCCGACCAGGGACATGTGGCCCTGCACCACGTTGAACAGTTGGGGCAGCTCGTCCAGGGAGTAGCGGCGCAGCACCCGGCCAACACGGGTGATCCGGGGATCGCGGCGGATCTTGAACATCCGGCCGTCCTGCTCGTTGGTCCCGGTCAGCTGGTGCCTCAGCCGCTCCGCGTCGGTGACCATGGTGCGGAACTTGGCCATGGTGAACGGTTTTCCGCCGCGGCCGATGCGTGTCTGCCGGTACACGATGGGGCCCGGGGAGTCCAGCCGTACGGTGAGGGCGACCGCCACGAACACCGGGGCGAGCAGCACGATCAGCAGCGCGGCGCCCAGCCGGTCCGTCACCGCCTTGAGCAGCGTCGCAAGCCCCCGCCTCAGGGGCGGGGCCACGTTCAGCATCGTGAGCCCGGCCACGGAGAGGACGCCCACCCGGCGCCCGGCAACCTCGGTCAGGCCCGGTACGACCACGAGCGGGCGCTCCTCGCTGTGCAGGGCCCACGACAGCCGCCGCAGGCGCGTTCCGCTCATGTACGGTCCCGGCACGACGAGGACCGCGTCCACGTTGAGCAGCCGGACCGCCTCCAGCACCGGGATGGAGTCAGCCGACATGTGCCCCGGTGCCTGCCTGCCGAGGCGGGCGGCGACCGGGGCCAGCGCATGCGGGTCCTCGTCGCCGACCGGGCACACCCCGACGACGACGAGCTCGTGGTCGGTTCGCTTCGAGAGGTGGCTCACCAGGCCGTCGACAGCGTTCGCCTCCCCGATCACCAGGGCCCGGCGGACGGTCCGGCCGTCGCGGCGTCGAGCCACCAGATGACGGTGGATCAGCGCGTGCACGACGGTGCTCGTCGGCGCGCAGGGCACCAGGGCGGCGAGTGCGACGAGGAACGGGGACTCCTCGCCCGTCGCCGCCCGCACCACCGCGAGCAGTCCGACCAGCACCAGCCAGTCCTGCAGCGCGGGGCCGGTGCTGTCGCGCTCACCGAGACGGCGCTCGTAGTAGCGGCCCCGTGCGCCGCGCACGAGCAGCCATGCTGCGGCCGCCACCGTCGCGTAGGCCGCGGCATGCGTGCTGCCGGCCAGCGCGAAGGCCAGATACACCGGCACGGCGGCGCCGGCCGCTTCGCCGATGACGGCGGCCGGCGCGTACCAGAGGGGCTTGCCGGTGCGGCGCCTGGTCGGCGGCTGCTCCCGGATAGCCTGTGTCTGCGCAGGTCTTGCCACTGGTACGCGGGGCATTGTCTCCTCGAACAGCCGCATTCGCCCTCCAAGCGCGTCAAAAAGGGACTATTCGAGTGTGTATGGCTGTCCACTGAACAGCAGGGCGCGACGCTGGGCCGCGGGCAACTCTCACCCGTTGAGCAGAGCTCTATGCCCTGTGCATATGCAGACGCCGGGGCCGGGCGGCGCGGAGTCCCCGGCAGGGTGCTTCTGTGGGAGGGCGCTGCAGGGCGGTGCGGTCCGCCGGTGACCGGCGCACGGGTGAGGGGGCGTACGAACCCCGCCTGCTTCACGTGCTCCGGCTCCGGTTCGCTCTCCGTGTCCGCCTCACCCGCAGGGCCGACCGGCATCTTCACGGAGTCGCGGAGCAGCGGGGCGACGTCCACGGCCGCCCTCCGGTTCAGCCGCCGGGGGCCGCCCGTCTGTCAGGCCGGGACCAATACCACGCGGAACATTCTGGGCCAGAACTTCCCGGTGATCAGGAACTGATCCGTCCCGGGGACCGCCGCGATGCCGTTCAGCATGGACCCGGGGACGAGCTCGTCGTCGCGCAGCAGGCCCGAGGCGTCGATGCTCGCCGTCACCGCTCCGGTGGCGGGATCGATGCGCACGATGCGGTTGGTGAAGAGCACGTTGGCGTACACGGCGGCGCCGACGCACTCCAACTCGTTCAGCTCCGTCACCGGCCGGCCCCCTTCGGTCACGGTGACCTCGCCCGTCTTCGCGAGCGTCCCGGGGTCACGGAACGTCAGCCGTGACGAGCCGTCGCTGGTCACCAGCCGGTGCCGGGCCCGCTGGAGGCACACGCCCCAGCCGTCGTCCGGGTACGGGACGCGACGCAGCTCCGCGAGCGTCTTGGCATCGCGCTCGATGGCGGTCCGGTTCCGCCAGGTGAGCTGCCACAGGGTTCGGCCGAGCACGGTGATGCCCTCACCGAACAAGGGCGCGGGGAGTGCCGCGCGGACCGTGGGCTTCTTGCCCGGAGGCCCTGCCCGTACCGAGGACCGGCCGGAGATGCCGGTGCCTTCGTAGAGCGTGTCGCCAGCCATCTCAAGTCCCTGGGTGAACGCCTGCGGGTCGTGCGGAAGGGTCTTGAGCACCTTGACCCGCAGGTGCTCGACCCGGTGCACCGCGGCCTGCCGCCCACCCAGGGCTCGGCCTGCCGGGTCGTCGGGGGCGCGGTCTGCCGGGGGGCGTGACGCGAGCAGCAGCGAGGCCGCGAGCACGGCCCCCGCCGTGCGGCGCACACGCTCAGACACTGCAGGCACCTGACGACTTGAGCATCGTCCGCAGCGGCGTGACCAGGGACTGCCGCAGCAGTGTCGGGGCGCCGTCCGCGTGCGGCTCCAGCAGATGCAGCACCAGGGTGCGGCGGGAGCCCACGGGCAGCTCCAGGTCCAGCGTGAACACGGAGTGGCCGCGTTCGACGCCGGACGCGAGCAGCGCGCGGCGGCCATCCAGGGTTGCGTCGGCGAGGGTGGCTCCGACCCCGGCGTAGTACGACACCTGGAGGCGGTTGTCACCCGGCCGGGTGCGGTAGGGAGGGGAGTCAGCCCTGATGGTCACGTAGTCGGGCAGGCCGGAGGCCGGCGCCCGGTTGGTCAGGGTCATGGTCACGGTGACCGCGCGGGCGCTGCCGGAGCAGGCACCCGCTTCCCAGGTCAGGCTCCGGTCAAGGTAGTAGTCCAGCTTGCTGCCGGCCGCGTTGTTCACCACCAGTCCCGCGAAGGGGCCAGGGGCGTTGGGGAGCGTGCCCGAGTAGGGGCGGGACTCCAGGAGGCGCTGCTCCGCCGCATGCGCGCTCCACACCTTCAGCCGTCCGTCCCCCTGGGCGTCGTTCAGGGCGACGAGCAGGGCGGGCAGTCGGCGCGTGTCGTCGAGTGCCCCCATCAGCCGTGCGGCGGCGGAACGGGCGGCGTCGACGAAGAACGCCTTGCGCCGGGCGATGTCGTCGTACTTCGCGTAGCTGGCCCGTTCGGTGAGGTCCACGACGTTGTCGGCGGTGAGTTCGGTGCCGTCGGCCATGCGGGCCGGGCCGGTGACCTGCAGGAGACGGCTCAGTGTGACCGGGTCGACGGCGATCGCCCCGTCCACGCGTTCGCCGGTGTGCTTGCGCCATGCCGCTGCCCAGATGCGGGCCGCGTAGGGGAAGTGCGGGCTCATGTTGGAGTTGGGCCACACGTGGGTGGGGTCGCTACCCGCGTAGCGGGCGTTGAACTCGGCTCCGAGGTCGATGTCCGGCTTCGCCGTTTCCATCTCCGTGTTGTTGCCGAACCGCTCGAAGGACAGTCGGCCGCGGTCGGCCCGCAGCACGGCGAAGGCACCCGGAAGACCCCCGGTGCCGCGCGCCTCGGCGATGTTCTGGAACGCGAGGAAGTAACGTCGTTGTCCTTGCGTGCCGAGCATGGACGGCAGGACGCGGGCCGCCAGGGAGGCGTCGGTCATGGCCGGGGCGAGGCGGTCGAGCTGCTGTTGCAGCGCGGCACGGGCCCGGTCGGCCGCCGGCAGCCAGGTGGACCGGGGCAGACCGTGCACGTCGGTCCGCACCTCGGCAACGACGTCTGCGGCCCGGGCGATTTCCGGGCCGTGCCGCTGCAACGCCGCGAGGGCCTCGGACATCCCGCCGCCGCTTCCGTGCGGCGTGGACGGCGGCAGGACGCCGGTCAGCGGAGACAGCACGTCGCTGGCCAGCCGGTCCGCCGCGTATGCGGCGCCGCGCACGGTTCTGACGGGACCCCCGAGGAAGGGCAGCTCGGCGGCGGAGTACCAGGCCGGCCCGGTGGTGAGAAGATGCGCCCGAGCCGCGTGGACGGCAGCCGAGCGCACTGCCTGTTCCGGTACCCGGGCGGGCGCGGGCGCGGTCGCCTTTCCGGCGGCGGAGCCGGGCGCCGTCGCGACCGCCACCAACTGCCGCAGCGCGTCGAGGTCCCGCCCAGCCTCGGTCAGCTCCGAACGCGCGAGCAGCCCGGTGACACCGATCCAGACGGCGCCGGCCAGCGGGAGCGCCGCGGCGGTCAGCAGGGTGTTCCTGAGCACGCGACGGCGGCCCGGTACCCCCTCGCGGGAGCGGCCGGGCCTGCGGAAGGCGTCTCGGCCGGGACCGGGACGCCGTGGTTCCGCCGTGCCGATGTCTTGCTCCGTCATGAACTGCGGCGACGGCGCACGGCCAGCATCGTGCCCCCGCCCGCCGCAATCAGCCCGGCCGTGATGCCGCTCACTGCCAGGGCCTGGCTGCCGGTGGCAGCCAGGGCCTGCTCGCTGCCGGTGCCAGCCAGGGCTTGCTCGCTGCCGGTGGCAGCCAGGGCCGAGCGATGATGGGAGTTCCCCCGTCCGGCGGAGTCGTGCTGGCCGGGCCCACCCTGTCCGTCACGATGGTCGGATCCGTTCGATCCGTCGGACCAGTCGGACTGCTCGGGCCCCCTGCCACCCTGCTCATGTCTCACGCGCAGCACCTTGATGTGGGCGAAGAGCTGGAGCCTGGACTTGGGGCCCTCCAGCTCGAAGGTGTGGTCCCCCGGCGTGGTCTTCCGCGGGATGGTGACCTTGCCCGTGACAACTCCCTCCGCGTCCGCCCTGAACCTGCCCAGGACGACCTCATGCGAGTGCAGTTCCGCCACTACCTGCTCGAAGGGGGCGAAGCAATTGCCCCTGAACGTCAGCGTGCCCCCGGCAGGCACCACGGTGCGGCTGAGGGTGAGCTGCCGGGGCACCGGCGGGTACGAGTGGCACCTTGGAGAAGGCGGCTGTGCGTGGGCGGTCTGCGCCCCCACCAGCGGTGCGGCAACGAGCACAGCAGCTGATACTGCCGATGTCAGCGCAACCCGCCATCTGGGCGATGTCGTCATCTTCTTCACTCTCCTCGACTTCAGTCCGGGCCAGGCCGCAACGTCGCCCGTAAGCAACATCTGGATACCAACATCTGGATACATGGAATAAATGGGACATATAGCACCGACTGGCGTGGCGCTGTTCAGAAGTCACCCGATGGTGTAGCGCTTGCTTCTCGATGGCCCACGCCGTCACCCCCGGCGGGCCGATGTGCGTTCGCGCGGGTCGTTTGGCGGGCGACATAGGGGTGGCTCCCCCGGTTGACACGCGCGAGTCCCTATCGTCGGCTGCGTACATAGGGAACAGAACATCCCATTTCGGGTGGTTCCCTCGGTCCCATGAGGGGTGCAGCTTGGATCTCCACGGATTCCTGAAAGCTCTTGCCAGACGCTGGCCGACCGTCGTGGTCTGTCTGCTTCTCGCTATCGGGGCGGCGCTCGCCGTGACGAGCTTGAGCACACCCGTCTACGAGGCGAGGACCCAGCTCTTCGTCGCCACGCGCACCGGCGAGGACACCGCCCAACTGAACCAGGGGCAGACCTTCTCGCAGGCGCGCGTTCAGTCGTACGCCGCGATCGTGACCACCCGTCAGGTGACCCGGCCCGTGGTGGAGGAACTGCGGCTGCGCACCACTCCGGAGGAACTGGCATCGCGGATCACCGCCGTCGCCCCGCTCAACACCGTGCTCATCGACATCACCATCCGGGACACCGAGCCCAAGCGTGCGGCGCGCATCGCCAATGCCGTGGCGCAGCGGTTCAGCGCGGTGGTCGAGCGACTGGAGGCGCCCAAGCGCACACCCGGCTCGGAGCGGTCGGGAAAGAGCCGCCGTACGGACGACGGCACCTCGCCCGTCTCCCTGGGCGTCACCCAGGAAGCCGTCGCCCCCGTCGGCCCGGTCTCACCCCGCCCACTGCTGAACCTGGCCGCGGGAGTGCTCGGCGGCCTGCTGCTCGGTGCCGGACTCGTCGCCCTGCGTGAGACCCTCGACACCACCCTCAAGACCAGCGAGGCGCTGGGCGAGTTCACCACGCTGCCGGGTCTCGGCACCATCCCGTACGACAGGAACGTCCCCAAGCAACCGCTCGTCAGCGCCGACGGGCACTCCCCCCGCGCCGAGGCCATCCGCAAGCTGCGCACCAACCTGCAGTTCTCGCAGGTCGACGACCCGCCCCGGATCATCGTGGTGACGAGTTCGATGCCCGGTGAGGGCAAGACCAACACGGCAGTGAACCTTGCCCTCTCGCTCGCCGAGGCAGGTGTCTCCACCTGCCTCGTGGACGGCGACCTGCGCCGTCCGTGTGTGGCCTCGACCTTCGGTCTCGTCCAGGATGCCGGTCTGACCACGGTGCTCATCGGACAGGCCTGCATCGAGGACGTGATGCAGCAGGTCGGCGGCGGGCTCTCGGTGCTTGCCAGCGGCGCCGTACCACCGAATCCCACGGAGCTGCTCGCCTCGGCGCGGATGGAAGAGGTGCTGCGCGACCTGGCGGGCACCTACGAGGTCGTGATCGTCGACACCGCACCGCTGCTGCCCGTCGCCGACACCGTCGGACTCGCCTCGCTCGCCCAGGGCGCGCTGCTCGTCGTCCGCGCCGCGAAGACCAGCCGGGAACAGGTCCGCACCGCCGCGGAATCGCTGGACCGCGTGGGTGTCCGCGTCCTCGGCACCGTCTTCAACATGGCGCCGGTCCCCAGGGGCGACCGCTACGGCACCTACGGGTCGTACGGCGCGCTGCCCGCTCCTCGCGTGGCGGATTGCCAGAAGGAGGACGCCGCGGCCGCGGCGACGCATCTCGCGGGTGAGAAATGACCCGGATCCTGTTCGTCTGCACGGGCAATGTGCACCGCTCGGTGCTCGCCGAACGGCTGCTGGCCGCGAGGCTTCCGCCCGGCTCAGCCGTGCGGCCGGAGAGCGCAGGCACCGAGGCGTGGCCCCGGCCCGGCATGGAGAGCTCCACCAGGGCAGTGCTGGAGAAGCTGGGCGGTGACGGCTCCGGCTTCGCGGCCCGCCCGCTCACCGCGCAGCTCGTCGGGGAAGCGGCGCTGGTCCTCGGGCTCGCCATCGAGCACCGGGAGGCAGCGGTGCGGCTCGCGCCGTCGGCGATGCGGCGCTGCTTCACCCTGAAGGAGTTCGTACGTCTCGCCGTGGGGGGAGTCGACGAAGTGCGGGGCGGGGAAGGTGCGGCGACCGCGCAGGGCGGCGTACCGGATGGGGAGGGCCCGCGGGTCGTGGACGGTTTCGACGTCGTAGTCGCGGCCGCGGCCGGCCGTCGGGGTGCCGCCGCCCCGGTCCCGCTGGCCGAGGATGACGTCGCGGACCCGCGGGGGAGGCCCCACCCTGTGCTGTACGGGTGCGCCCGCGAGATCGACGGGGCGGTGAGCGCGCTCGCCCGGCTGCTGGGCGGCGGGGCGAGCGTCTGAATCGAGGGTGCATGGGGCTTCCACTCCGATCACGGATCGCCCCATACGCGTCGTGGCAGTTCGCAGAGCTGTGTTCCGAGCTTGGGGTCATGCGCTCGATGGGCGCGCGGCAGCAGTGCGGACAACGCGACCTGCGAGAGCTTCCACACGTCCCTGAAACGCGAGAGCCTCCAGATCGCCCACGACCAACCAGGGCTCTCGCCACCAAGGTGACGCTGCCGCCTGCAGGACCACCGTTGCACGATGCCTGAGCCGCCCCGAAGTTTCCGGACACCGGACCAACTGGTACTCCAGTGCGGTTTCGTGATCTCTCCGGAGAATCCGTCAGTTGACCGTCGCCGGTAGTGGTTGCGGCGGGCTGTTGCCTGGTGTTGTCGGCGCCAGTTGGACCAGTGCAGCATCCTGGCTGGTGTCACGGCTGGTGGGTTGAGGACTACGGCGAGCAGGTGGCGGACCTCCGGGACGGTCAACGCGATCGGGTCGCTGCCGCGAATGTGGTGGTGCGGGTCGGTGGGCCGCCTTGGGGCCGTGCTGGCGGCGATGGCGGTCAGGAAGGCCAGGGCGAGCATGGCGAGCGTGATGTGCCGGTGCCAGGCGGTCCAGTGGCGGACCTGGTAGTGGTCGAGTCCGACCTGGCCCTTGGCGGCCTGCACCTTGCCGCTGCGCACCGAGACCAGCCGCCGAGACCAGCCGGTAGTAGGCACTACCGGCTGGTCTCGGCCTGCGAGTCCTCCTACACGAACAGGAAGTACGGCACGAGGACGGCGGGCACACCGAGCGGCAGACCGGTGGCGCTCCGGCGACGGCGGTGACGCCCGCGTCGCCCGCCGGCTGTGGCGTTCTTCATCGAGAGGTGTACTCCCTGCAAATCACCGTGGATCAGGCAGGTCAGCGCTGCAGGGTGAGGACGCCCGGCCGGTACGGCAGTCGGTCGTATGGGCCGCCCGCGTTGGGGGACTTGCCCTGGTAGAGGAATTGCAGGTTGCAGGGGTCGATGGTCATGGTCTGGTCGGGGTTGTCGCGGACCAGATCACCGTGGCTGATGTCATTGGTCCAGCTGGCACCGCTGTTGGCCTTGCCGGCGAAGGGGTTGCTCTCGCTGGCGGCCTGCGGGGTCCACGAACCGCTCAGGCTGGAGGCCGTGAACGAGCGGAAGTAGCGCTGCTCATTCGCACCCCGGGCCTCGACGATCATGAGGTACTGGTTCTGGCCCTGGACCTTGTAGACCTGCGGCGCCTCGAACAGGTTCTTCGCCGTGTCGCTCATGACCGTCGTGTACGACGAGCCGAAGCTGCCCGGGAAGTTCCCGATCGGCATGCTCGCCCGGTAGATCTTGCCGTTGTCACCGGCGAAGAACAGGTACATGTTCTGGTCGTCGGCGATCAGGGTCTGGTCGATCGGGCCGGTGCCGGAGTCGGGGAGGCTCCCGGTGAACAGCGGCTGCGGCGCGGACCAGCCGTTGGGGTTGGTGGGATCACTGGACGTGCGGTAGCTGAAGGGCGACGCACCCCACTGGTACGCCAGCACCCAGATCTTCTTCGGCGCGAAGTAGAACAGCGTGGGCGCCACCGCGTTCTGGTTCATCTTGGTCTGGCCGGCCGACGCCATGTCCGACCAGTTCGTGAAGGGACTGAACGCCATCGAGCCGTACGAGGTTCCCTCTGCGCTCGACGCGTAGACCAGGTGCTTGCCGTTGTGCACCACGTGGGTGAAGTCCTTCACCGCGGCCCAGCCGTTCGACGGCTGTGCGAGGGCACCCGTCGAACTCCACTTGTACGTCGAGGGAAGAGCACACGTGCCGCCGCCCGTCCCGGACAGGGCGGTCCACTTCTGGTTGTCGACGGACGCGCAGGAGTACAGCTGGATCCTGGTGCCGTTGGCGGTGGCCGCGCCGACGGCGTCGAGGCACAGGCCGGACTGGACGCCGGTGATCGTGCCGTTGGTGTTGATCTTCCACTGCTGGTTGGCGCCGCCGTTGCAGTCCCAGATGACCACCCTCGTGCCGTTGCTGGTGCCCTTGGCCATGGCGTCCAGGCACTTGTTGCCGTTGATCACCAGCTGCTTGCCGGAGGTGTAGGTCCAGCGCTGGTTCGTCTGTCCGTTGCAGTCCGACAGCTGCGCCTGGGTGCCGTTGACAGGGGTGGAACCGTTGATGTCGATACAACGACCGGAGGGGACGCCCTTGATCTGCCCGGTACCGGTTCCGCCGGGCTTCCCGCCCGGGGCGGTACCGGAGGCGGCCTTGAGGGCGTTCATGACGGTGGTGTAGGCGGCCTTGGGGTTGCCGTTGTTGTCGAACAGCAGGGGGCTCTCGCCGCTGCGCCAGGAGTCGCTGTCCCGGATGCCCCATACCGTGAGGCCGGTGCACCGGGTCACGGACAGGCAGGCGTTGACCGCGTTGGCGTAGTGGGTGGGCGACGCCTGGGCGATGTCCAGCTCGGTGATCTGGACGTCCACGCCCAGGGCGGCGAAGTTGGACAAGGTGGTCTGGAAGCTGGACGGTGGGCCGCCGGGGCCGAAGTGGCTCTGGAAGCCGACGCAGTCGATCGGCACGCCGCGGGACTTGAAGTCCCTGACCATGCTGTAGACGCCCTGGGTCTTGGCGTCCGACCAGTTCTCGATGTTGTAGTCGTTGTAGCAGAGCTTGGCCGAGGAGTCGGCCGCCCGGGCGG
>NZ_JBEZVK010000056.1:0-43992 GCF_040636955.1 Streptomyces sp. NPDC032472 | reverse complement strand
AGGTCCGGGCGGAGCCCGGTGCCCGGCGAGCCGGGATCCTTGGGGCGCCGCCCCAGACCCCGCGCCTCAAACGCCGGCGGGGCTGATTTGGCGGACCCACCTCCCAGAAGAGGCGGGCTGCTCCGGCAGCCGGGGTGGGGCTGGGATTGCCCCCGCTTCGGCGGCGCGGGCTGCTAAGGGTGCTGGGACGGGAAGGGGCCCGGGGGTGGGTCCGGAGGGCTCGCGAGGCGGTGTTCCAGGCGGGTGATGGCGGTGCGGATGCCATTGGCCCAGCCGTCGTCCGGCAGGACCCCGGCGGCGGCCCGGGCCCGGGCCAGGTGGACCCGCGCCTCGGCCGGCCGCTGCAGCTTCGCGTAGTCCGCGGCCAGGCTGAGGTGCAGGGAGGGGTAGAACCCCCGGACGGCGGGATGCGGCTCGTCCCGTACCCCTGGCCCCTCCCCCGCCCCCTCCCGCAGCCCGTCGGCGGCGGTCAGGGCCCGCAGGTCCCAGGACAGCTCGTCGGCGGGATCGTCCTGGGCGTCGGCCATGTAGTGCGCGAGCGTGCACCGGTGGAGCCCGTCGCCGTCCTCCCCGATCTCGGTCCACAGCTCGCGCAGCCGGTTGCGGGCCTCCTCCCGGTCCCCGGCGTGCAGCAGGATGACCGCCTGGCCGATCCGCGTCATGACCGCGTCCTCCGACGCCTCCTGCTGCTGCTCCCGCACCGCGGCCTCCGGCTGGCTCCGCCGGACCCGCTGCGGTCCGGTCGTCCCGACGCTAGCCGGAGGCACCGGGGATGGCGCCGAGGCGCGGTCGGCCGTCAGCCCAGGTTCGGGATCGTCCAGTCGATCGGCTCATGGCCCTGCGCCGCGACGGCCTCGTTGATCTGGGTGAAGGGCCGGGAGCCGAAGAACTTCTTCGCCGACAGCGGGGAGGGGTGGGCGCCCTTGACGACGACGTGCCGCTCCTCGTCGATCAGCGGGAGCTTCTTCTGGGCGTAGGCGCCCCACAGCACGAACACGGCCGGGTCGGGGCGGTCGGCGACGGCGCGGATCACCGCGTCGGTGAACTTCTCCCAGCCCTTGCCCTTGTGCGAGTTGGGCTCGGCCTCGCGGACGGTGAGCACCGCGTTCAGCAGCAGGACGCCCTGCTCGGCCCACGGCATCAGGTAGCCGTTGTCCGGGACGGGGGTGCCGAGATCCTGGTGCATCTCCTTGTAGATGTTGCGCAGCGAGGGCGGCGTCTTGACCCCGGGCCGGACGGAGAAGCACAGGCCGTGGCCCTGGCCGGCGCCGTGGTACGGGTCCTGGCCGAGGACGAGGACCTTCACCTTCTCGAAGGGGGTGGCCTCCAGGGCCGCGAAGACCTGCTCGCGGGGCGGGTAGACCGGCCCGTTCGCCCGCTCCTTCTCGACGAACTCGGTGAGCTCCTTGAAGTAGGGCTGGTCCAGCTCTCCGCCGAGGACGGGGAGCCAGGACTCGGGCAGCATCTGGGTCACGTCTACAACCTCCGGTAGTACAAGTACACGCCACTGCGCGGTGCAACAGCTCAGAACCTACCGGGGGCCACTGACAACGCCGCACCCGCCGGGGGTCGAAGCCCCCGGCGGGTGCGGCCGCCGGCTGCCGTGGCCGGCTGCGGACGCCCGCTACCAGCTGGTCTTGCGGTACAGCTCCCACATCTGGAAGACGGTCTGCGGGTCCAGCGCCCGCTCGCCGCCCGCGATGTCCTCCCGCGCGGCGACGTACAGCTTGCCCTGCCACAGCGGCAGCAGCCGGACGTCGTCGGCGAAGATCTGCTGCGCCTGCTCGAACTGGTGGATGCCGGCGGCGCGGTCGCTCTCGCGGCGGGACTTGGGCAGCAGGTCGGTCAGGATCTCGTTCTGCTCGTACGGGGTGCCGACCGCGTTCTCCTTGCCGACGAACGGCGCGATGAAGTTGTCGGGGTCCGGGAAGTCGGGGAACCATCCTCGGCCGAACACCGGGAACTGGCCGTTCTTGTAGCCCTCCTGGAAGGTCTTCCAGGGCTGCCCGCGCAGAGTGATCTTGAACAGGCCGCTCTCGTCCAGCTGCCGCTTGATCTCGGTGAACTCGTCGGCGGTGGAGGCGCCGTAGCGGTCGGTGGTGTACCAGAAGGTCAGCTCCACCTGCCCGTTGATCCCGGCGTCCTTGAGGATCTTCTTGGCCTTGGCGACGTCGGGCTGGCCGTACTTGTCGAAGAACGGCGTCTTGTGGCCCACGACGCCCTTGGGGACCATCGAGAACAGCGGCTCGGCGGTTCCCTGGTAGACCTTGGACACGAGCGCGCCGCGGTCGATGATCTGCGCGATCGCCTGGCGCACGGGGAGCTTGTTGACGTTGGGGTCCTGGGGGTTGAACACCAGGTAGCGGATCTCCGAGCCAACGTTCTCGACGACCTGGACGCCCAGCCCGTGCGCGGCGGGGCTCTGGAGGTCCTTGATCTCCGTGGCCGACAGGCCTCGGTAGGTGGCGTCGATCTCCTTGCTCTTGAGCGCGGCGACCATCTTCGTGGAGTCCGTGAAGTAGCGGATGGTGACCCCGTCGTTACGGCGGTTGGCGAAGCCGTTGTAGGCGTCGTTCTTGCCGAGGACGGCCTCGCTGCCCTCCTTGTACGAGTCCAGCAGGTACGGGCCGGAGCCGGTGATCTTGCCGTCCTCGCGGACCTTGTCCGCGGGGTAGTCCTTGGGCGCGACCAGCGAGGCGGCCGGCGAGCCGAGGACGAAGGGGAAGGTGGCGTCCGGGACCTTCAGGTGGAAGACGACGGTCTGGGGGTCCGGGGTCTCGATCTTGTCGAGGTTGCCGAAGAGGTCCTTCGGGCCGACCTTGGAGCCGATGGTCCGGATCCGGTCGAGGGAGTACTTGACGGCCTTGGCGTCGAGCGGCTCGCCGTTGGAGAACTTCAGGCCCTTGCGCAGCGTGCAGCGGTACGACTCGTTCGCGGAGTCGGTGAAGTCACAGGCCTGGGCCGCGTCCGGCTGGGGCTTGCTGGAGCCCGTGGGGAAGGCCAGGAGGGTCTGGTACACGTTGCGGTACAGCTCCCAGGAGCCGTCCCAGGCCGCGGCGGGATCGAGGGTGCTCGGAGCGCTCGTCGTGCCGACGACGATGCGCTTCTGGGCGTCTTTGCTGTCATCCGAAAGCAGACCGCATCCGGCGAGCAGGGATATGGACGCCAGGGCCGCAGTGATCTGCAGGCTTCTGGTCCGGTTGAACACGTGCACGCTCCTCGATCAGCCAGGGGTGCCGCAAACCCTAGCGCAGTGCGTCACAAATCCAAGGGGCAGGTTTGGTGTGACACTTGACCGATTTCGCGCATGTTCGATACGTATTTGCCTCCCCGACGGAGGCAAATACGTCCGATTATCGATCAGTGAACTCCGGCATTGAGGAACATTCCTCCGTCAACGACCAGAGTTTGACCGGTGATCCATTCCGCTTGTGCAGATGTAAGAAAAGCCGCAGCCCCGCCGATGTCCTCCGGCCGGCCCAGTCGGCCCAGCGGATAGGCCGCAGCGGCCTCCGCCTCGCGCCCCTCGTAGAGGGCCTGGGCGAACCTGGTCTTGACCACGGCCGGCGCGATCGCGTTGACCCGGACCCCCGGCGCCATCTCGTGGGCGAGCTGGAGGGTGAGGTTGACCATGGCGGCCTTGCTCATCCCGTACGCCCCGATGAAGGGCGAGGCGGAGACCCCGGCGATGGAGGCGATGTTCACGATCGCCCCGCCGTTGTCCTTCTGCCAGGCGTGCCAGGTCCGCTGGGCGAAGCCCAGCGCCGAGATCACGTTCGTCTCGAAGACCTTGCGCGCGACCCCGAGGTCCAGGTCCGCGATCGGGCCGAAGACCGGGTTGGTGCCCGCGTTGTTGATCAGGAAGTCGACCCGCCCGAAGGCCTCCATCGTGCGCTCGACCGCGACGGCCTGGTGGGCCTCGTCGTGCGCCTTGCCGGCGACGCCGATCACCCGGTCCGCGCCGAGCGTCTCGACGGCCTCCTTGAGGGCCTCCTCGTTGCGACCGGTGATGCACACCCGGTCGCCGCGGGCCACCAGCGCCTCGGCGATGCCGTAGCCGATGCCCCGGCTCGCGCCGGTGATCAGCGCGACCTTGCCGCTGTCCGTTCCTTCGTACGCCATGTCGGTGCCCTTGCCTCTCGTCAGTTGAGCGGGCCGCCGGCCACGTACAGGACCTGGCCGGAAACGAACCCGGCCGCATCGCCCGTGAAGAAGGCGATCGCGTTGGCGATGTCGTCGGGGAAGCCGACGCGCTGCACCGGGATCTGGGTGGCCGCGGCGGCCTTGAACTCCTCGAAGCCCATGCCGACACGGGCGGCGGTCTGGGCGGTCATCTCCGTGGCGATGAAGCCGGGGGCGACGGCGTTGGCGGTGACGCCGAACTTGCCGAGCTCGATGGCCAGGGTCTTGGTGAAGCCCTGCAGACCCGCCTTGGCGGCCGAGTAGTTGACCTGGCCGCGGTTGCCCAGCGCCGAGCTGCTGGAGAGGTTGACGATGCGGCCGAACTTGGCGTCGACCATGTACTTCTGACAGGCCCTCGACATCAGGAACGCGCCGCGCAGGTGCACGTTCATGACGGTGTCCCAGTCGCTCTCGCTCATCTTGAACAGCAGGTTGTCGCGCAGCACGCCCGCGTTGTTGACCAGGATGGTCGGCGCGCCCAGCACGCCCGCGACGCGCTCGACGGCCGCCTCCACCTGCGCCGCGTCCGAGACGTCGCAGCCGATCGCCACGGCCTTGCCGCCGGCCGCGGTGATGGCCTCGACGGTGTCCTTGCAGGCCGCCTCGTCGAGGTCGAGTACGGCGACCGCCCGGCCCTCTGCGGCCAGACGCACGGCGGTGGCCGCGCCGATGCCCCGGGCCGCCCCGGTCACGATGGCGACGCGCTGCTCGGTGGTGGACATGCTGGATCTCCTCGCGCTTGGAATCCTCTGGGCGGCCCTCGAAGGTGAGCAACCGCTTAGTAGCTTCAGCTGAGGAGACGCTAGGAGCCCTGGCACCCGGTGTCAACGGCACCGGGCCCAGGGCCCCTCGGGTCGTCCGGATCAGCGCACCAGCAGGTCGAGCAGGCGTTCCACTTCGGCCTCCGGATCGGCCGTCAGCCCGGTGTGCACCGGGCCGGGCTGCACCACCGTGCTGCGGGGCGCGATCAGCCAGCGGAACCGGCGGCCCGCGTCGTCGCCCGCCGCCTGGCCGGCCTGTTCACCGCCGGTGCACACGCCCTCGACGCCGTGCAGGGCGGCCCGTACGCCGACCACGTCGGCCTCCGGGTCGAGCGCGAGGAGCTTGGCCTCGTCCAGGTGGGTGCGGGCGGCGACGTACGAGCGCGCCCGGCAGTAGACGATCACGCCGGCGTTGAAGCACTCGCCGCGCTCCACCCGGGGCACCACGCGCACCAGCGCGTATTCGAACACGTCCCGCTTGGTCACTCGTCGCCGCTCTTCTGCTTGTTCTTGTCGGGCTGGGGAGGGAGGCGCTCGGCGAGCCAGCCCGGCGGACCGGACTGCGGCCTGACCTCGCCCTCCATGGTGATCCTCTCGTGGATCGTGGCCGCGCGCGGCAGCAGTGCCTCCACATAGGCGCGTCGCACCGCGCCGGTGGAGTCGAAGCCCGGCTCGTCGACGAGCCACTCGTCGGGGACGTCCGCCGCGACCTCGGTGAGCAGCTCCTCGGTCACCAGCGGAGCCAGCTCTGCGGCCGCGGCCGCGATGTCCGGGCCGACGGGGGCCAGGACGTGGTCGGAGGCGTTGTAGGGCTTGGCTGCGGCGGCCTGGGCGGTGGGCCAGTTGTGGTGCCAGATCATCGTGGCGCCGTGGTCGATGAGCCACAGGTCCCCGTGCCAGACCAACATGTTCGGATTGCGCCAGGACCGGTCGACGTTGTTGATCAGCGCGTCGAACCAGACCACGCGTCCCGCTTCGAGGGGGTCGGCCCGGTACGCGAGCGGGTCGAAGCCGATCGAGCCGGGCAGGTAGTCCATCCCGAGGTTGAGCCCGCCGCTGGCCTTGAGCAGCTCCTGGACCTCCTGGTCGGGCTCGCCGAGCCCGATGACGGGGTCGAGCTGCATCTGCACCAGCCGCGGGACCCGCAGGCCGAGCCGCTGGGCCAGGCGGCCGCAGATGACCTCCGCGACCAGGGTCTTGCGCCCCTGGCCGGCTCCGGTGAATTTCATGACGTAGGTACCGAGGTCGTCGGCCTCGACGATCCCGGGAAGCGAGCCGCCCTCACGCAAGGGCGTAACGTAGCGGGTCGCTGTCACTTCTGTAAGCATTTCCCGAGGTTAAGGGGCGTCAGGCCGTTCGGTCGTGCGGGGAGGGCCGGTCCGGCGGGTGGAAGCAGGCCGTGATCGCCTTGCCGCCGTGGACCGCGTGGGCGTCCCACTCGTCGGCGAGGGCATCGATGATCGCGAGGCCCCGGCCGGAGGTCGCCTCGCGGGACGCCTGGCTGGGGGCAGGCAGCTTCGGGTCCTCGTCCGCCACGCTGACGTGCAGACACGTACCGTCCCAGGTCAGGACGAGGTGGGCGCTGCTGTCGGCGTGCACGTGCGCGTTGGTGACCAGTTCGGACACCGTGAGCACGATGGAGTGGACCGTGTCGGGGGCGCGCTCGGTCCACGGCAGGGTCCTCAGATGTGCCAGACACCACCGACGGGCCTCGCGGGCCCCGTGGTGGACGGGAAACGACCGGGCCCAGCCCACTGCTCGCACCGGCACGGTCCCACCTCGCCCTCACTCGTCGGGTCGTTCGTCAGCTGCGGCCGGCCCGGTGGCGGGGACGGCGGCCGGCCGACCCGCGGGTGACCAGCAGCAGGGCCAGCAGCATCGGCGCGATCAACAGAATCATGGTGGCCACGGTGGTCCGTCCCCTCGCGATCGGTACCTCTTCGACCTGCTCGACCTCTTCTCGTATTGCCGCCCGGCCGTGGCCGAAACTTCCGATTCGGCAGCCCGCTCTCCCCGCTGCGGAGCGCCTTCGCGTGCAGAGCGGGCTCCGGGCGGGCATGTGCGGATGGACCTGGCAGGCCCGAGAAAGGACGGACACCGTGGTACGACCGAGGATCCTCGTGGTGGGAGCCGGATTCGCCGGGGTCGAGTGCATCCGGCGGCTGGAGCGCAGGCTGTCGCCCTCGGAGGCCGACATCGCCCTGGTCACGCCGAGTTCCTACCAGCTGTACCTGCCGCTGCTGCCCCAGGTGGCCTCCGGCGTGCTGACCCCGCAGTCCGTCGCCGTCTCGCTCCGCCGCAGCAGCCGCTACCGGACCCGGATTATCCCCGGCGGGGCCGTCGGCGTGGACACCCGGGCGAAGATCTGCGTCGTGCGCACCATCACCGACGAGCTGACGAACCATGCGTACGACCACCTGGTGCTGGCCCCCGGCAGCATCACCCGCACCTTCGACATCCCCGGCCTCATTGAGAACGCTCGTGGCATGAAGACCCTCGCCGAGGCCACGTACCTGCGCGACCACGTCATCTCCCAGCTCGACCTGGCGGATGCGAGCGAGGACGAGGCGGAGCGGGCGGCGCGGCTCTGCTTCGTCGTGGTCGGCGGCGGGTACGCCGGCACGGAGACGGCCGCCTGCCTCCAGCGGCTCACCCACCACGCCGTGAAGCGCTACCCCCGGTTGGACCCCCGTCAGATCACCTGGCACCTCCTCGACCTCGCCCCGAAGCTGATGCCCGAGCTCGGCGACGCACTGGGACAGGCGGCCCTGGGCATCCTGCGGCGCCGCGGCATCCAGGTCTCCCTCGGCGTCAGCGTCGCCAAGGCGGGCCCCACGGAGATCACGCTGACCGACGGCCGGGTGCTGCCCAGCCGGACCCTGATCTGGACCGCCGGAGTGGCCGCGAGCCCGCTGATCGGCACCCTCGACATCGACGCGGAAACCGTCCGCGGCCGGCTGCTGGTGACTCCGGAGATGACCGTGCCCGGTGCGCCCGGCGTGTTCGCGCTGGGAGACGCGGCGGCCGTCCCCGATCTCGCCGCGCAGGAGGAGGGAGCAGTGTGCCCGCCCACCGCGCAGCACGCCCTGCGCCAGGGGCGTACGCTCGCGGACAACCTGATCGCGACGCTGCGCCACCAGCCGCTGCGGCCCTACGTGCACCAGGACCTGGGGCTCGTCGTCGACCTCGGGGGCACCGACGCGGTGTCCAAGCCGCTGGGCGTCCCGCTGCGCGGCCTCCCGGCCCAGGCCGTGGCCCGCGGCTACCACTGGTCCGCGCTGCGCACCAACGTCGCCAAGACGCGCGTGCTGACCAACTGGCTGCTCAACGCGCTGGCCGGGGACGATTTCGTCCGGATCGGGATGCGGTCCGCCAAGCCGCCGACCCTGCGGGAGTTCGAGTACACCGACGCCTACCTGAGCCCCGAGCAGGTGAGGGCCCACACTGCGGCGCTGCGCGCCACGGGCTGAGGGACGGCGGCTCGCGCCCTTTGCGGATCACCCCGGCCAGTGCACGCGCCCGAGATGGATCAGGCGGAGCTGGCTGCGGGCCGTGGCTGTGGCGGCCGACCAGTCCTCACCTCGCAGCGAGGCCGCGAGGAACGCCGAAGCCGTCATGAACATGTGGTCCACCAGGAGCCGGGACAGCATCGTCACGTCGGGGGCGTCCCAGCCCGCGCTCGTGGGGTCGGCTCCCAGCGCCACCCCTATCTCGTCGGCCAGGGCGTCGAGTTGTCCGGCGATGGCTTCCCGTACCGCCGGGACCCCGCCGTGGCGTTCGCGGACCAGGAAGCGGACGTGGGCGGGTCGGCCGCGCACCAGTTCCGCGACGAGCCGTACCACGGCGTCGCCGCGCCGTTCAGCGTCGCCGGTTGCGGCGAGGATGCCCCGCACCGTCTCGTGCAGGCTGGCCAGCGCCTCCTCGACCAGCGCGGCACCCAGCTCGTCCATGCCCCGGAAGTGGCGGTAGAAGGCGGTGGGGGTGACTCCGGCCGCCCGGGCCACCTCCCTGAGGCCGAGACTGCCGAGGCTGCGCTCCTCCAGCTCCGCCAGGGCGGCGTCGAGGAGGGCGCGGCGGGTACGGCGGCGCTGGGCTTCACGGACCCCGGTGGACGCACTCATGACGCGAAGTCAACCTCGTCACAGTCAACCGACGCCAGCATGAGGCAAACTGAACCGGGTAGTCAGTGAACAACTGTTACCTGAATGGAAGGACGTCTCATGCTCTTCCTCGTAGGTGCGTTGCTGGTCCTCGGTGTCGTGATCGGGGCCGCGGCGCACGTCCCCGTGCCCGTCAGCGTGGTCGCCGGCTGCGCCATCGCCCTGTGGCTCGCTCTCTTCGCCGTGCGCGAGCGCCTCTGGGGCCACCGCCGGGCCGGGCGTCCGGACCACGAGCGCGGAGGTCTGCGATGAGCCGGACCGAATCCCGCGTGGGCGCTGTGAATCCGGGCCGTGATGCCGATGCGATGGCGGTCACCGCGTTCGTGCTCGGTCTGGTGGGGCTGCTCGTGATGAACCTCGTGCTCGGTCCGACCGCCGTCGTCCTCGGCGCCCTCGCCCTGTGGCGGCGGACGAGCAGGCCCGGCCGGGCCCGCCTGGGCATCGCCCTGGGCGTGGCCGACGTGGTGGTCCTCGCCTTCCTCGTCACCGCCGACGGGACCTGGTCGTGGAGCCTGGCCTGAGCGTCGCCCCACGCGGTCAGGGCAGGGTCCAGATCTGAGTCGTCATGAGGTAGAAGACGGCGACCCAGAACACCGTCACCGCGGCGACGAGGCCGAGGCCGATCCGGTTGCTCTTCGCCCGCGGTTCGTCCGGGCGCGGGCGCAGCCACCGCTTCAGCAGCGGGTTGACGTAGTACGGCATCGTCAGGAAGGTCATCAGGAGGCTGGAGAGCAGGTTCCCGACCAGCATGCCCAGCCAGAACGGCATGTGCAGCGGCGACAGGGCGAGCGTCAGGAACACGACGGTCGGGTACAGGCCGACCCACACGGCGATGGCGGTCTTCGTCTCGGAGGGGGCAGGCGCCGCTGTGCCGTCCTCCTCGAAGGCGAACCAGCTGCCGAACGAGTTGTCGATCGTGCTCAGCTTGAAGTCGCTGAACTCCCGGCCCTCGGCCAGTATTTCCTGCCGCCTGGACGAGGTCAGCCAGGCGTCGAGGTGCTGGGCGCTGTCGAACCGGTACATCGTGGTCCATTCGTCCTGGAGCCCCTCGATCGGCCGGAACATCTCGGTTCCGCGGAAGCCCTCGAACGTGCTCTCCGCTTCGCTCATGCGGCGCTGCCACGCGAGGAACTCGTCCACGCGGTCCGGGTGGACGCGGTGGGTGATCACCACGGTCACGAGCGGATCAGGGGTCTTGGTGTTGCCGCCGGTGAGGACCCGCTGGGTTCCCGGGCCGTCGAGATAGGTGTCGCCGACCTCCAGCAGCCGCTGCCTGGTGGCGCTGTTGATCCACGCCTGGAGGTGGGGTATCGAGTCGAACCGGTAGACGATGACCCATTCCGGCTGCAGGGCGGTCGGCCGGGAGACCTCCACTCCGAGGTACCCGGGGTAGTCGGCCGCAGCGGCGTTGACCTCGTCCTGCCAGAGCTCGTAGTCGCGCTCCCGGCCCGGCAGGACCTTCTGGCCGATGATGGCCGTCGCCGCGGCGTCCTCGTGCTTGTCGGTGTCCATGGCTCAGGCCTTCGAAACGGGCTGCTTCTCATCGAGCCGGCTGTAGATCCGTTCGGGGGTCAAGGGCAGGGCACGGTAGCGGATGCCGGTGGCGTCGTGGAGCGCGTTCGCCAGGGCGGGGGCCACCGGGTTGATGCTGCACTCCGCCATCCCTTTCGCCCGCAGGGGGCCGACGGAGTCCGCCGAGTCCACCAGGAGCACCTCGGTGCGCGGGACGTCGGCGTAGGTGGGGATGCGGTAGTTGCGGAAGTTCGGGTTGACCACGGCCCCGTCCGCGTCGACCTGGAAGTTCTCGGTCAGCGCGAAGCCGATGCCCTGGGCGACGGCGCCCTCCACCTGCCCCCGGACCTGTTGCGGGTTGATGACCACGCCGGCGTCGGTCGCCTGGACGCTGTACAGGATGCGGATCTCCCCCGTCACCCGGTGGACCGCGATCCGGAACCCCTGGGTGTTGGAGGTGACGCTGCGGGGCGAGCCGTAGGCCTTGCGGGCGGCGGTGAACCGGATGCCGCGCGTTCGGGCCAGCGCCACGAGCTCGGCCAGGGTCACGCGCCGGTCGCCGCAGGTGACGCCGTCGTCGTCCATGGAGCACATCACGAGGTGGACGCCCGTGTGGGCGGCCGCGAACTCCAGGATGCGGTCGCGTACGGCGTTGGACGCGCGCAGCACCGCGTTGCCCGACACGAACAGACCCGCGCTCGCGAAGGCGCCGGTGTCGAATCCGGTGCGGTCGGTGTCGGACTGCACCAGACGGATCCGGGAGGGGGTGGTACCCAGTTGGCCGGCCGCGATCTGGACGTGGGCGGTCGAGGTGCCCTCTCCGAACTCGCTGGTCCCGACGGCCACCTCGTAGACGAGGTCGTCGCCGAGGGTGACCCAGGCCTCGGAGATGTGCTCGGTCGGTGGTGCGGTCTCGTGCAGGGAGCTGGCGACGCCGGAGCCGATGAGCCAGCCGGGGCCGAGGTTCGGCTCCGGCGCCGGCCGGGCCATGGCCCGGTCCACCAGGTCGATGCACTTCGCCAGTCCGTCCTCGGTGAACGTCACGTCGTCCGGGCCGTCGTGCATGGCGACGAGCGGGTCGCCGGGCCGCACGATGTTGCGTCGCCGCAGTTCGAGCGGGTCCATGTGCAGGGCGAGGGCGAGCTCGTGCATCGCGGACTCCATGGCGAACGCCGGCTGCGTCATGCCGTAGCCGCGCAGGGCCCCGCTGGGCACGGTGTTGGTGTAGACCGAGTACGCGTCGTACTTCTTGTTGGGGCAGCGGTAGATCATCACGGCGGCGCCGCCCGCGTACAGCGTTTCGCCGCCGTGGTTGCCGTAGGCGCCGGTGTTCGACACGTTGCGGACCTGGACGGCCGTGAGCGTTCCGTCCGCCTTGGCACCCAGTCTGACCGTCAGCTGCATCGGGTGCCGCGGCGAGGCGGTGGTGAACTCCTCCTCGCGGGTGTACTCGAAGCAGACGGGCCGCCCGGTGTCCAGCGCGGCGAGCGCCACCAGGTCCTCCGAGATCACTTCCTGTTTGCCGCCGAAGCCGCCGCCCACCCGCTTGCAGAACACGCGCAGCTGGTCGGGGCGCAGCGCGAACAGATAGCTCAGCTTGACCTTGGCGATCGACGGCGACTGCGAGCTGGTGCGGACGTTCAGCCGCCCGTCCTCCATCCAGGCGATCGAGCCGTGCGTCTCCAGGTGTGCGTGTTGCACGCGTGGTGAGAAGTACGTGCCTTCGTGTATCACGTCGGCTTCGGCGAACCCCGCCTCCACGTCCCCGATGTGGGAATGGAGTTCGAGCAGGATGTTGCGGACGGGATCGCGGACGAAGGGATCGGGCGTTCCGTGTATCTGCGGTGCCCCCTCGGCCATGGCCTCCTCGGGGTCGAACACCGCCGGCAGCCGCTCGTACTCGACGTCCACCTTGCGGCAGCCCTCCTCCGCCGCGCCGGGGGTGTCGGCCAATACCGCGGCGACGCGCTGGCCCACGAAGCGGACCGTGTCGTCGAGGATGTAGGTGTCGTCCGGATCGACCAGGTGATCGGTGTGGATGGCCGTGGTGAAGCGCCTGCGCGGCACGTCCTGCCAGGTGTAGACGCGGTGCACACCGGGCACCGCGAGGGCGGCGGTCTTGTCGATCGAGACGATGCGGGCGTGCGCGTGGGGCGAGTGCACCACCTTGAGGTGCAGCATTCCCTCCATCCGGGTGTCCATCGTGAACTCGGCCCGGCCGGTCACCACGTCGTTGGCCGCGGGTGCGCCGACGCTCGTTCCGACGGCCTTTCCCGGCTTGGCCGTCTCCACGCCGACGACGCCCTTCACCGCGTCCTCCACGGCTCGGTAGCCGGTGCAGCGGCAGAGGTTGCCCTTCAGCGCCCGGGGCAGGTCCCCCTTCTGGGCCTCGGTGAAGGCCGCCGAGGTCATGATCATCCCTGCGGTGCAGAAGCCGCACTGGAATCCGGGCGCGTCGCGGAACCGGCGCTGCATCGGATGGAGGTCGCCTGGCGAGCCGAGACCCTCGATGGTGGTCACCTCGTGGCCGTCCGCACGGAACGCGGGAGTGATGCAGCTGTGGATCGGACTGCCGTCCAGCCACACCGTGCAGGCGCCGCAGTCGCCCGCGTCGCACCCCTTCTTGACGCCGTGGTGGCCGAGCGAGCGCAGGAAGGTGCGCAGGCACTGGCCCGGCTCCGGCTCCCGGTCGAAGGCCTTGCCGTTGACGCTGTACGTCATGACGGGTTCCCGTCCGTGAGTTCGCTGCGGATCTCTTCGACGAAGTGCTTCGTCAGATGGCGGCGGTGGTCCGGGGTCCCGTTGGGATCGGCGAACCAGACGTCGCCCGGAATGGCGTCGATGCTCTGCTGCAGGCCGGGGGCATCGGGCATGGTGTCGAAGGCCAGGCGCACCGGTCGCGTGGTGCCCGCCGTGACGGTGAGCAGCAGGTCGTTCGCGCCGGGCGTCCGGGTACCGATGATGAAGACGGTCGAACGGCCGAGGTGGGTGAGGGTGAAGCGGCGGTGGGCGGCGCGTTTCCTCAGGGCGCTCGCCGGGATGCGGACGCGCCGCAGTACCTCGCCGGGAGTGAGGATGTTGCGGTGGTCGCCGGTCACGAAGTCGAGGGCGTCCACGGTGCGCTGGGAGCCGTCCGGGGCCCAGAGTTCGTACGTGGCCTCCAGTGCCACCGTCAGCGTGATCATGGGGCCGGCCGGCAGCGACATGCAGATGTTCCCGCCGACGGTCGCCGCGTTCCAGACCTTGAAGGAGGACAGGAAGGCCTCGCAGCTGGCGGTGAACAGCGGGCCCGCGGTCCAGTCCTCCGGATACGCGAAGGCGTAGAGGTCGCGGATGGTGCACGTGGCACCGATCTCCAGGCCCCTGTCGCTCGGGACGAGGGGATCCCAGCGCAGTGCGGTGAGATCGATCAGGCGGCGCAGGTCGGGCTGGTCCGCGGAGTACAGCCAGGTTCCGCCCGCCAGCCAGGCGTCGCCCTCGCGCCAGTCGGCGGCCGGCCGCTCGGAGGGCCGCCGGACGACTTCGGTGATGGTGTTGAGGTCCAAGGGGACCGACCTCCCTCAAGACGAGCGTGGTGCGACCGAGGGGCGGCCTGGCGACTGCCGTTCCAGTCTAGAGAGCGCAGCCGCGCGACGCAGGGCGACCGGTACCCCCATTACCTTCTTGGTGGCCCGCAATGGGGCGCCCGGCCTCCGGAGTTGGCATGACTTTCTCCCCCTGTCGAACGCATGGCCTGGGGGGTGGTGTCACCGGCTCCGGAGGCATCGACAGACCGCTGATTAGGGGCATGACCACCGACCTTTCCGCAGGTCGGGAGGCTCTTCGTAATGTGGATGTGGCGATCGGTGCCGTGGGACGGCCGGGCAGGGACGACCGGAGGACGCACGTGATCGACGTCAGCGACATCGGTGTCTTCCTCGGCCTGGACGTCGGCAAGGGCGAACACCACGCCACCGCCGTCACCCCGGCCGGGAAGAAGACCTTCGACAAACGGCTCCCCAACAGCGAGCCCAAGCTCCGCGAGGTCTTCGGCAAGCTGCAGGCCAAGCACGGAACCGTGCTCGTGGTGGTCGACCAGCCGGCCTCCATCGGGGCCCTGCCCTTGGCGGTCGCCCGGGACATGGACTGCCCGGTCGCCTATCTGCCCGGACTGACAATGCGGCGGATCGCGGACCTCTACCCAGGCGAGGCCAAGACCGACGCCCGCGACGCCTTCGTCATCGCCGACGCGGCCCGTGTCATGCCGCACACCCTCCGCTCGGTCGATCTCGAAGACGAGACGATCGCCGAGTTGGAGATGATCGTGGGCTTCGACGACGACCTGGCCGGCGAAGCAACGAGGATCAGCAACCGGCTGCGGGGCCTGCTGACACAGATCCACCCGTCGCTGGAACGGGTGCTGGGCCCGCGAGTGCAGCACCCGGCGGTGCTCAGGCTTCTCGACCAGTTCGGCTCCCCTGCCCAGATCCGCAAGGCCGGACGCCGACGGCTCGTGACGTTGATACGCCCGAAAGCACCGCGGATGGCCGAGCGACTGGTCGAGGACATCTTCACCGCCCTGGACGAACAGACCGTCGTCGTTCCTGGCACGGACGCGGCCGCACTGATCGTCCCCAGCCTCGCCAACTCGCTGCAGGCAGTGCTTGACCAGCGGAAACTCCTCGCCGCCCGGATCGAGGAACTGCTGGAGAGCCACCCTCTTTCCAAGGTCCTGACGTCCATGCCGGGGATCGGCGTCAGGACCGGAGCACGGATCCTCATCGACGTCGGCGACGGCACTTCGTTCCCGTCCGCCGCCCACCTCGCCGCCTACGCCGGCCTCGCCCCGGCGACCCGCAGCTCAGGCTCCTCGATCCGGGGCGAACAACCCTCCCGCCGCGGAAACAAGCAGCTCAAACGGGCCTTCTTCCTATCCGCGTTCGCGGCTCTGGCCGACCCGACGTCCCGGGCCTACTACGACAAGAAGATCAGCCAGGGCAAGCACCACACCCAAGCCCTCCTCTGCCTCGCCAGACGCCGAGTCGACGTGCTCTTCGCGATGCTCCGCGACGGCACCTTCTACGAACCCCAACCCGCCCCCACGGGTTGACGAAACCCATAGGGGCACCCCCCCGCCCCCCTCACGCAGGGGCGTCAAGCGGCGGCTTCACGCAGCGCGGCGCGACCGCTTCGGACAGCAGCCGCCCCGGGCCGGCGGCGGTCACCGCGCCGCACCCCACCGTCGTACGAGCGCCTCGGTGGTGGTCACCTCGGCGACCAGGGCCAGGCAGTGGCGGACCACCTCGGCGGTGTAGGCGGCGGGCACCCCGGCGATGGCGTCGGCGGGGACCACGGCGCGGTAGCCGAGGTTGACGGCGTCGAAGACGGCGTTGGGGACGGCGATGTTGGCGGAGACGCCGACCACGACGAGGGTGCGGATGCCGAGGTTGCGCAGCAGGGCGTCCACATCGGTGCCGGCGATCGGCGAGAGCCCGTGCAGCCTTCGGACGACCAGGTCATGTGGCGCCACCTCGATGGGGGCGGCCACCTGCACCGCGGGGCTCCCGGCCAGCTGGCGCACGGGCAGCCGCCCGGCGGCCCGGAACAGCCGGGCGTTGGCGTTGGCCCCGAGCCCGTCGGGCCGCCGCTCGGCCACCGCGTGCAGCACCTGTACGCCGGCCCCGTGCGCGGCGTCCACCAGTGCGGCCACGCGCGCCAGCATCCCGGAGTCCCGGGCCTCTTTCGCGAGCTCGGGCAGGGCGCTCTCCTCGCCGACGACGCCGCTCTGGCACTCGACGGTGAGCAGTGCGGTGGTGGCGGGATCGGCAGCGGGTTCCCGCAGCGGTCCGGATTCCGTCATGGCTCCCCCTGGCGTGGCAACGGCGGAGCCCGCATGCTTCCTGACACACAGTCAGATGTGAAGGGGCGTGGGACGGATGGACACGGCACGCGGGACCCAGCGGCGGGGCCGCCGCATCATGATGACGGACGAGGAGGTGGGCGCCTTCCTGCGCGAGCAGCGCACCTGCCGGGTGGCCACCGTCTCCCCCGACGGCCGCCCCCACGTGGGCGCCCTGTGGTTCGCGTGGGACGGCCGCTCGCTGTGGCTGTACTCGATCACCCGCAGCCGCCGCTGGTCCGACCTGGCCGGGGACCCGCGGATCTCGGTGGTCGTGGACGCGGGCGAGGAGTACGGGGAACTGCGCGGGGTGGAACTGTCCGGCAGGGCCGTCTTCGTGGGCGAGGCCCCGCGTACGGGGGAGCCGTGCCCGGAGCTGGCGGAGGTGGAACGCATCTTCCCGGCCAAGAACTTCGGGATCCCGGACATGCCGCACGACGGACGCCACGCCTGGATCCGCCTCACCCCGGAGTCGGTGGTCTCCTGGGACTTCCGCAAGCTCTAGTGTCGCGAGTCGGAGATGTGCCGGCGGATCGGCCAAAGGAATCTCCGACTCAGGCACCAGGGCAGAAGTGTCGACGATCGGTCCCGGCCTTGCCCTGGCGCCGCAGTGGACCGGACAGGACCTGGCCCAGGAGGTACGCGTCAGAGGTCGGCGGCGACCTGCTCGAGGGCCTCGACGGCCGCCCGGATCGAGGGCCGCCGGTCGGCGTCCGCCCGCCAGACCACGTACACGTGCCGCCGGACCGCCTCCGCCACCGGCAGCAGCCGGACCCCGGGCGGCACCGGGCCGCGCCCGAGCCGGGGCGTCACGCACACCCCGAGACCGGCCTCCACGAAGGCCAGCTGTGTGTGGTGCTCCTCGGCGATGTGCCGGACGCGCGGCTCGATGCCGATGCCGCGCAGGGTGAACACCAGCCACTCGTGGCAGAACTGGCCCTCGTTCCAGGAGATCCAGTCCTCGTCTGCGAACTCCGCGAGCGAGATCCGGGAGCGGCCGGCGAGCCGGTGGCCGGCCGGGACCGCGATGTCGCAGGAGTCGTCGAGCAGGTGGGCCCGCGCGAGCTCCGCCGGCACCGGCATCCGCTTGTTGTGCCAGTCGATGGCCAGGGCCAGGTCCAGGTCCCCGCGCACGACCGCCGCCATGCTCTCCTCGGGCTCCTGCTCCCGCACCAGGGGCCGCAGTTCGGGGTGGGCCCCGCCCAGCACGGTCAGGGTCTGGGGCAGCAGCCCGCGCATGGCGGTCGGGAAGGCCCCGATCCGCAGCTCGCCGATGGCGCAGCCGCGCCGGGCCTCGACATCGGCCTGGGCCAGCTCCACCTGGGAGATGATCCGGGCGGCGTGGTCGGCGAGGAGCCGCCCGGCGTCCGTGAGGCGGACCCCGCGGCCGTTCTTGGCCAGCAGCGGCTGGCCGACCTCGCGCTCCAGCTTGGCCATCTGCTGGGACACCGCGGAGGTGGTGACGTGGAGCCCGTCGGCCGCGCCGCTGACCGAGCCGTGGCGGGCGAGGGCGTCGAGGGTGCGCAGGCGCTCCAGGTTCAACATGTAAGCAATGCTACGCGGTGGTACCAAAAGAGTCTCGCTTGTCCTACGTAGTTGCGCCGGGGAGAGTACTCCTCATGAGCACACCCACCACCGCGCGCCGCCTGCTCGGGACGACCTCCGCCCTCTCCCCCACCGCCCGTACCGCCCGCAGCGCCCGTGTGGACTGGCGGCTGCGGTTCGCCCTGCTGTCGGTGGTGTGGGGCTTCAGCTTCCTGTTCATCAAGCTGGGCACCCAGGCGTACGCGCCCTTCCAGGTCGCCCTCGGCCGCGTCTTCTTCGGCTCGCTGGCCCTGCTCGCCGTGCTCCTGGTCCGCCGCGAGCCGCTCCCCAGGGGCCGCCGTACGTGGGCCCACCTCACCGCGGCGGCGCTCCTGCTCAACACCGCCCCCTTCGCGCTCTTCTCGTACGCCGAGCTCAGCATCCCCTCCAGCCTCGCCGGCATTTGCAACGCCACCTCCCCGCTGTGGGGCATGGCGCTGTCGCTGGTGGCGCTGTCCGAGGACCGCCCGACGCGGCGCCGCTTCGCGGGCCTGGGCCTGGGCTTCCTCGGCGTGCTGACCGTCCTCGGCGCCTGGCAGGGCTTCGCGGGCATCGACGCCACGGGCACCGCCCTGGCCCTGCTGGCCTCGCTCTGCTACCCGATCGGCTGGATCTACGTCCGGCGCACGCTGGCCTCGGTGCCGGGCTCGCCGGTGGCGCTGACCGGGGCGCAGCTGATGGCCTCCACGGTCCAGCTGCTGCTGCTCAGCTCCCTGTTCACGTCGGCGCCCGCCTCGTTCCCGCTGTGGCCGACGCTGTCGGTGGTCGCGCTGGGCGCCCTGGGCACGGGGATGGCCCTGCAGATGCAGTACGGGCTCGTGGCGGAGATCGGCCCGACCACGGCCCAGATGGTCACGTACTTCATCCCGGTCATCGCCACCACGGCGGGCGTGGTCCTGCTCGGCGAACAGCTCCACTGGAACACCCCGGTGGGCGCGGCCGTCATCCTGGCCGGCGCGGCCCTCAGCCAGACCCGCGCCCGCCCCCGCGCCACCACCGGCGCCACCGGCGCCACCGGCACCAGCACCAGCACCAGCACCAGCACCAGCACCAGCACCAGCACCAGCACCAGCACCAGCACCAGCTGACCGGCTCGCCGCCACCCCGCGCCGGAATCCGACCCGCCCCGCCGCACGGGGCGGGTCGCCGGACATCCTCCGGCGACCGTTCACCACGCATGGGGGGATCCATGCCGGTCTTCTAGCTCCTGCTCGCGCCTGCGGGCCGGCTTGGCGTCCCGCAGGCGCTGCTGAACGCGACGGCCGCCCGCTTCCTGGGCGCCGTCCTGGCGGTCCTCGGCACGCTCACGGCCCTGACGGCAGCGCGGGCACGAGACCGCGGCGGTCAGCCGAAGCGGCTGCCCGGGGAGGGGCGGACCGCGGCCGCCAGGGCGTCGGCGAGCTCCACCACCTGCGCCGGCTGCAGCCGGGACACGGAGAGCCGTACCGCCGGCGGCGACTCCAGACGGAACCGGCCGCCGGGGGCCACGACCCAGCCCGCGGCCAGCAGCCGGGCCACGACCGCCGTCTCGTCCGCGACCGGCACCCACACGTTCATCCCGCTGCGCCCGTGCGCGGGCACGCCCCGCTCGCGCAGCGCGGCCACCAAGGCGTCCCGCCGCTCCCCGTACGACCGGGCCACCGCGGCGTGGTCGACCGCCCCGGACTTCCACAGCTCGACCACCGTGTACTGCAGCAGCCGGCTGACCCAGCCCGGGCCCAGGCGCTGGCGCCCGCGGACCCGGTCCATCGTGACCTCGTCGCCGGTCAGCACCGCCAGCCGCAGGTCCGGCCCGTACGCCTTCGCCGTCGAGCGGCTCAGCGCCCAGTGCCGGGTGACGCCGACGAGCGGGTGCAGCGGGACGTCCACGATGCCGTGCCCGTGGTCGTCCTCGATCAGCAGCACCTGCGGATACCGGGCGAGCACGGCCCTCAGCTCCCGGGCCCGCGCGGCGCTCACGGCCGCCCCGGTCGGGTTCTGCGCCCGCGCGGTGACCACCACCGCCCGCGCCCCGTCCGCGAGCACCCGCTCCAGCGCCTCGACGCGCGGCCCCTCGTCGTCCAGTGCCATAGGCAGCACGCGCAGCCCGAGCGCGGGCACGAGGTCCAGCATGCTGCCCCAGCCCGGGTCCTCGACCGCCACCGCGTCCCCCGGCCGCAGGTGCGCCGACAGCACCCGCTCGATGCCGTCCAGGGCACCCGAGGTGAGCGCCACCGGCCCGGCCGGCACCCCGGCGGCGCCGAAGTCGGCGCGGGCCAGCCGCTCCAGCTCGGGCACGACCGGCTCCTGCCCGTACAGGGTCGGCTCAGCCGCGTACCGCCGGGCCGCCGCGGCGAGGGGCGCATCCAGGGAGGGCAGCAGCGAGACGTCCGGGTTGCCCTCCTGGACGTCGCGCATGCCCGGCGGCACCTCCATCCGCATCGCGTCGCGCGGGGTGGTGGCGGGGCGCGAGCGCACCCGGCTGCCGCGCCGGCCGTCAGTCTCGATGACCCCGCGCTCGCGCAGGGTCCGGTACGCGGCGGCGACGGTGTTGGGGTTGACGCCCAGCGCCCCCGCGAGCTCCCGCATGGGCGGCAGCAGCGTTCCCGGCACCAGGGCCCCCGAGGCCACGCCCGCTTCGACACTGGCCGCGATATCCGATGCGCGGCGCCCTTCGATCCGATACTCTCCTAGCACAAACAACATTATGCACTAGTGCAATGGAGTTCGCACCATGACCGCCACGCCCGAGACGACCGAAGCGCACGCAGCAGCCGACGGCGGCTACGCGCCCACCGACCGCACCGTCCCGAGCCGGGCGCGCGAGCGGGCGCACTACGACCGCGAAACGGTCCACGCGATACTCGACCAGGCCTACGTCTGCCACCTCGGCTTCGTCCGCGACGGCGCCCCCGTGGTCCTGCCCACCCTGTACGGCCGGGTGGGCGAGACCCTCTACCTGCACGGCTCGACCGGCTCCCGCCCGCTGCTCGCCGCCGGCAAGGCCGACCCGGGGCTCCCCGTCTGCGTGACCGTGACGCACGTCGACGGCCTGGTGCTGGCCCGCTCGGCCTTCCACCACTCGATCAACTACCGCTCGGTGGTCGTACACGGCACCGCCTACCAGGTGACCGACGAGGACGAGCGCCGCATGGCCCTGGACGCCCTCGTCGACCACGTGGTCCCGGGCCGCTCGGCGGACTCCCGGCCCGCCAACGCCAAGGAGCTCGCCGCCACGGCCGTGATCCGCCTCGACCTCGCCGAGGTCTCGGCGAAGATCCGCACCGGCGGCCCGAACGACGAGCCCGAGGACATGGACCTGCCGTACTGGTCGGGCGTGGTCCCGGTCGCGCCGGTGCACGGAACCCCCGTCCCGGCCGACGACCTGGCGCCCGGGATCGCCGCCCCGGACTACCTCGCGGCGCTCTGAACCGGCACGGCGGCAGGCCTCGGCCCGGGCCTGCCGTCCGCCGGCCGCCGCGCCTCGGCGGCGATCAGCGCCGCCACCGCGGTCAGCAGCAGTACGGTGCCCAGCACCACCGCGCCGGTCAGCCGCTCCCCCAGCAACAGCACGGCGATCACCGCCGCGCTGACCGGCTCGATCAGCATGATCACGGACACGGTCGCGGCCCGCACTGCCGCGGCCCCGGTGAAGTAGAGGGCGTACGCGAGGGCCGTCGGCACGGTGGCGACGTACGCCAGCAGCCACAGCACCCGCCCCACCTCGGCGGTGTGCGGCCACAGGCCCTCCGCCGCGGCGAGCGGCAGCAGGCACAGCGCGCCCACCCCGGCCGACCAGGCGGTGGTGACCAGGGGATCACCGCCGGCCCCGCGCCGCCCCAGCAGGCGGGCCCGCAGGGTCATCCCCGCATACCCGGCGGCCGAGAGCAGCGCCCAGCCGACGCCCAGCGGCCGGACCTCGCCGCCGCCGCTGCCCAGGACGAGCACGGCCAGCCCGGCCAGCGCCCCGGCGACGGCGGCCGCGCCCCCGCGGCCGAGCCGCTCGCCCATCCAGCGGCGGGCGCCGAGGGCGATGAGCACGGGCCCGGCGCCGAGGGTGACGACGGTGCCGACGGCGAGGCCGGTCTCGCGCACGGCGGCGAAGTACGCGGCCTGGAAGACGGTGAAGAGCAGCCCGGTGCCGATGAGCGAGGCCACCGACGGGCGGGCGCCGCCGGCCGCGCCCCCGCGGGGCCTGCGGCGCACGGCGAGCACGCCGAGCAGCACCGCCAGCCCGCCGGCGCACCGCCAGAAGGTCAGGGAGAGCGGTCCGAGGTCACTGGCCAGGAACAGCAGGGAGGCCGCCGCCCCGGCGGTGCCCCAGGCGGCGCCGGCGACGACGAGGTACAGGAGGGAACGCCCGGCAGCGGGCGAGGAATGTGACACGTTGTTCTCCGCGCATGCGTGAAGGATGA
This sequence comes from Streptomyces sp. NPDC032472, assembly GCF_040636955.1. Lineage (NCBI taxonomy): Bacteria > Bacillati > Actinomycetota > Actinomycetes > Kitasatosporales > Streptomycetaceae > Streptomyces > Streptomyces sp. NPDC032472. The sequence continues at coordinate 21,521 of NZ_JBEZVK010000056.1, read as the reverse complement.
GGAAGAGAAGGTCATCGCTTCGCGGGCAGCGCCGACCGGCCCGGGGACCACCCGGGTCGGGCTCTCGTCTGGCCGAGGGCGGCCCGCGCTACGCGGCAGGCGGCGGAAGAACGGTCGAATGCATGGTTCGCACCCTATGCGGCGGTCGTCGCCCGGTCCAGCGGAGCCGGATCGGTTCCTTCCGCCCCCGCCGGGGCCGACCGCGAGGACTGGGCGATGAAGGCCCCGCCCAGCACCAGCGCGCCGCCGACGACCTGCGGGGTCGAGAGGTGCTCGCCGAGCAGGATCCAGGCGAAGACGGTGGCCACGACCGCCTCCAGGCAGGCCACGACGCCGGCCACCTGCGGCGAGAGGCTGCGCACCGAGACCACTCCGGTCAGGTACGCGAACACCGTCGCGACCAGCACGACCCAGGCGAGCAGGAGCGCCGCCGGCACCTCGGTGGAGCCCATCAGGGCCTTGCCGGCCAGCACATCCCAGTCGATCTCCCAGGGCCGGGCGATCACCGTCATGACGAGCGCGCCGACGATCATGCCGTACGCGATCACGCCGATCGGGTCGGGCGCGTCGTCGCCGTCGGCGCCCTGGTCCGCGAAGATGAAGTAGAAGGCCTGGCAGCAGGCGGCGCACAGGCCGAGGAGCACGCCGAGCGGGTCCAGGCTCAGCCCGGACCAGACCTCGACCACGCAGGCCAGCCCGACGACGGCCACCGCGGCACCGGCCGCGGCCGCCCGCGTCACGGGCTTGCGCTGCACGAAGCGGATCCAGCCGAGCAGCAGCGCCGGGCCCAGGTACTCGAGCAACAGGGCCACCCCGACCGGGATCCGCGAGAGCGAGGCGAAGTAGAAGGCCTGCACGCCCGCGACGGCGACGATGCCGAACCCGGCGAGCAGCAGGGGTTTGCGCCGCAGCAGGCCGCGGTGGCGCCAGGCCAGCGGCGAGAGCACCAGCGCCGCCCCGCCCACCCTGAGCCAGACCATGTGGAGCGGGTCGATACCCGCCTCGATCAGCGGCTTCGCCGCCACTCCGGAACCGCCGAACGCGAACGCCGAGACCAGCGCGAGGACCAGCCCGGAGTTCTTCCCTGTCGCCTGCATCCGGCCATCATGTCAGGGCGGGTAAGGAGCGTCACGATCATGACACCTGTTGAGACGCACACAACACCCACGGCGACTGGGCGGCCACTTCTGACAGGTCGTCAGTATTGAATGTTCCGCCCTCCGGGGCTACGTTCCGCCGCACGTACCCGACGGGAAGGGGTGGCCCCATGGCCGAAGTCACCGCGGAATCACGCATCGAGGCGTCCGCCGCGAAGCTCTGGGCCCAGCTGACGGACTGGGCGGCGTACGGCCAGTGGAGCATGACGCACACCGGCTTCCCGAAGGGCGGACCCGAGACCCTCGCGCTCGGCGTGACCTTCGAGGAGAACATGAAGATGATGGGCTTTCCCGCCGAGGTGCTGTGGACCGTCTCGGAGCTGGAGGAGGAGCGCGTCTTCGCCATCACGGGCAAGGGCCCGATGGGGGTCGCCGTCCTGACCCGCTACACCCTCGCCCCCGACGGCGACGCGACCACCGTCCGCATCGACGGGGAGTTCACGGGCGCGGCCGTCTCCCTCATGGCGGGCAAGCTGAAGGACTCCGCCACCGCCGCCCTGAACGAATCGCTGCGCAGGCTGGCCGGCCTGGTCACCGCCTGACCCGCCACCCGCCCGCACGTACGCGAGCGCGCCCCGCGAGAGGACTCGCGGGGCGCGCTGCGCTGCAGTGGCCGGACGGGCTCAGTGCTCGTCGGCCAGGATCAGGTAGAGCTTCCTGCGGGCGTCGTTGATGACCGCGAGGGCCTTCTCACGCTGCTCGGCGCTGCCGGTCTTGAAGACCTGGCCGAAGGCCTCCATCAGGCCGACCCCGGCCGTCCGCACCTCGTGCATCGCCTCGAAGTCGAAGCCGCGCCCGGCCTCGGCCCAGGGGGCCTCGGACCCGGACTCGGCCTCGGTACGGCCGGCGTCGGTGAGCGTGAACAGCTTCTTGCCGCCCTCGCTCTCGCTCGCGATGAGCCCCTCGTCCTCGAGCAGCTGGAGGGTCGGGTAGACCGAGCCGGGGCTGGGCTTCCAGGCCCCGCCGCTGCGCTCGCCGATCTCCCGGATCATCTCGTAGCCGTGCATCGGCCGGTCCTTCAGCAGCGCCAGGATCGAGGCGCGCACGTCGCCGCGCCGGGCCCGGCCGCGCGGTCCGCCGCGGCCGCCGCGCCCGCCGAAGGGGCCGGCGCCGAAGGGCGGCCCGAACGGGCCGAAGGCAGCGCGCCGCCCCGGGAACTCCTCCCGACGATCGGGCCCGCAGTGCCCGTGGCCCCGTCCGTGCTCGTGCCCGGTGCCGTTGCCGTGTCCGTGCTTTCCGCGTGAACGCATGGCTGCGCTCCTTTCGCCTTGGTGTCTTCTCGTGTCGCTGTTTGCGATGCTCCAACTATCACCGACCGTTCGCGATGCGTCAACGATATATCGGAAACTCGTACCGAACATGTCTCTGACCAGGCCAGTCATCCCGAATTGGCCTTTGTTGACGATCAGATGCGGCCCCTACCGTCGGGGGCATGCGCCTGAGAATCGTCGACGCCTTCACCGACCGGCCCTTCCGCGGCAACCCCGCCGGGGTCCTGCTCCTGGAAGACGGCTTCCCCGCGGACGCCTGGCTCCAGCAGGTCGCCACCGAGGTCAACCTCTCCGAGACCGCCTTCGCCCATCCCCTGCCGCCGGGCGGGGAGGCCGACTGGGCGCTGCGCTGGTTCACCCCGGTCGGCGAGGTCGACATGTGCGGCCACGCCACGCTCGCCACGGCGCACGTCCTCGCCTCGAACGGCCTGGCCGAGGGCCTGATCCGGTTCACGGCCCGGTGCGGCATCCTCACCGCCGAGTCCGCGCCCGACGGGACCGTCACCCTGGACTTCCCCACCTCGTCCCTGACGCCGGTGGCCCCCGAGGCCGCCGTACGGGACGCACTCGGCGCCGAGATCAGGTCCGTCCACGACACGGCCGGGCACATCGGCGACCTGCTCGTGGAGCTGGCGGACGAGCGGACCGTGCGCGAGCTCACCCCCGACATCGCCGCCCTGCGCGGCTACGCCCGGCGCGGCGTCGTCGTCACCGCACCCGCCGAGGACCCCTCCCGCGGGTACGACTTCGTCTCGCGCGGCTTCTTCCCGGCCTTCGGGATCGACGAGGACCCCGTCACCGGCAGCGCCCACACCGCCCTCGCCCCGTTCTGGGCCGCTCGCCTGGGCCGCACACAGCTGACCGGCCTGCAGGGCGGCGCCCGGACCGGGCTGGTACGGGTCACCCTGGCGGGCGAGCGCACGCTGCTGACGGGCAGCGCGGTCACGGTCATCGACGGCGAGCTCCTCGCCCGCCCCTGAGGCCAGACCGCGGGGCCGGCCGCCGGCTACGGGGTGGGCAGCCAGCCCACCTTGCCGGCGAGCAGCGCGTACCCGCCGAAGGCCACGATGTCGAGCAGCGCGTGCGCCACGACCAGCGGAGCCACCCGGCCCCACCGGCGGTAGGCCAGCACGAAGACCGCGCCCATCACCATGTTGCCGACGAACCCGCCGATGCCCTGGTAGAGGTGGTAGGAACCGCGCAGCACCGAGCTCGCGACCAGCGCCCCGGCCGGGGACCAGCCCAGCCGGTCGAGCCGGCGCAGCAGGTAGGCCAGCACGATGACCTCCTCCACCACGGCGTTCTGCACCGCGGAGAGGACCAGCACCGGGAACTTCCACCACACGTCGGGCAGCGCCTCGGGCACCACCGTGAGGTTGAACCCGCTCGCCCGGGCCGCCAGGTAGAAGGCCAGCCCCGCGCTCCCGATCCCGGCGGCGACCAGGGCCCCGCGGCCCAGGTCCCAGCCGGGCCGGGTGCGGTCGAAGCCCAGGACCCGCAGCCCCGGGACGCCCTCGCGGGTGAGCAGGTGGGCGACCAGCAGCACGGGCACGAGGGCGGTGCAGATGCCGAACAGCTGCCAGGCGAGGTCCAGCCAGGGGCGGCCGGGGGCGTACGAGCCGTTGAGGGTGGCGGCCTGGTCCTTCAGGCCGCCGGGCTTGGTCAGCGAGCCGATGAAGCTGATCAGCGAGGAGACGGCGCTCGCCCCCAGCGACAGCGCCAGCACGAGCAGCGTCTCGGCGCGCAGGATCCGCCGCTGCCCGTCCTCCTGCAACGACCCGACCACCGGCTCCGGCTGCGCCCGCACGTCCGACTCCCGTCCGCCCTCTGCGTTCCGACCACCCCATACTGCCTCGTCGCCGGGGCAGCGGGATCACCGGCCGGTGCCGGGGCACGCCGGGCCCGGTGGCGGAAGCACACCGGACCCGGCGCGGTTCAGGGCCGGCGGGCCGGTACGGGGGCCGGTGCGGCCTCCTCCTCCACCAGGCCCACGGGCCAGGTGTGGACGGGATCGCCCTTGTGCATCAGCTCGCTGTAGCGCCGGGTGATCGCGGCGAGTGCGCTGTCCCGGTCCATGCCGCCCGCGAGGGCCCGGTGATAGGTGTCCACCTGCCAGGTCGCCCCGTTCACCCGGCGCTGGCAGCGCTCTTCGATGATGCCGAGGTAGTGGTCGCGGTCGGCCGGCTCGATGCCCCACGCGTCCAGGCCCGCCGCCGCCATCGGCAGCAGCTCGTCCAGGACCAGCCGTACGGCGGGGACGCTCGCGAGGCCTCCGCCGCGGCCGCGGCGCGGCCACCGCAGCCGGGCGTCGATCCCGTACCGGCAGGCGGCGTCGAAGTTGGCCTCGGCCTCGGCGAACGGCAGCCGGGTCCACACCGGGCGCGGCTCGTCGGCGAGGGTGCGCACGAGTCCGTAGTAGAAGGCGGCGTTCGCGACGACGTCGGCGACCGTCGGCCCGGCGGGCAGCACCCGGTTCTCCACGCGCAGGTGGGGCACCCCGTCGGCGATCCCGTAGACGGGCCGGTTCCACCGGTAGACGGTGCCGTTGTGCAGGACCAGTTCCTGCAGGCTCGGCACCCCGCCCTCGGCGAGCACCCGCAGCGGCTCCTCCTCGTCGCAGATGGGCAGCAGGGCGGGGAAGTAGCGGACGTTCTCGGCGAAGAGCTCGTACACCGACTCCACCCAGCGCTCCCCGAACCAGGTCCGCGGCCGTACTCCCTGCGCCTGGAGCTCGGGCGGCCGGGTGTCGGTGGCCTGGGTGAACAGCGGCGGCCGCGATTCGCGCCACAGCTCGTGCCCGAACAGGAAGGGGGAGTTGGCGCCGACGGCTATCTGTACGGCGGTCACCGCCTGGGCCGCGTTCCACACGTCGGCGAACCGGGCCGGCGTGACCTGCAGGTGCAGCTGTACGGAGGTGCAGGCGGCCTCCGGGACGATCGACCCGGTGCTCCAGGTGAGCCGCTCGACCCCGTCGATGTCGAGCAGGAAGTCCTCTCCGCGCAGCATGAGGATCTGCTCGTTGAGCAGCGAGTAGCGGTCCACCGCCGAGAGGTTGGCGGTGACCAGGTCGGAGCGGGTGAGCGTGGGCAGGATGCCGATCATCACCACCCCGGCGTCGATCTCCGCGGCCTGCCGGTGGGCGTAGCCGAGCCCGGCGCTCAGTTCTTCGGCGAGCTGGTCGAATACCCGGCCGCCGAGCCGGTGCGGGAGGACGTTCACCTCCAGGTTGAACATTCCGAGTTCGGTCTGGAAATCCTGGCTCGCAATCCGCTCAAGAACCTGTGCATTCACCATGCGCGGCATCCCGTCGGCTCCCGCGAGATTCAGCTCGATCTCCAGCCCCATCATGTTCTTGGGGCGATCGAACCTCTTCTCCGCCAGAAGCCGCTCCAGTCCCTCCAGGCACTCGTGGAGCTTCCTCCGATACCGTTGCCGATCGGACAGGTCGAATCCGCCCGCCACGACCTTCTCCCCCATCGAAGCGTCCCTCCTCGAGTGGGCGTCGCCCGGGCACCCGGGCGCGCGTGTACGGTCGATGATGCCCCGGCGGCGTGATCGATAACGCGGCGGGGGCATGCACGGCGGGGAGCGTGCGCCGGTTTGGCCGAAGGGCGCCATGGCACATTCACCTGGCAAGGCGTCGTATGCAATTTCCACATCGGATTTGCCGGCTCCGCATATTCGGCGCTTTTCAGCCGAGCCCCTTTCCGGTAACCTCCGAGGTCAGCGCGACATGTTCGCGTGTATCCGACATGAATGCCATGACAGCGGGACCGGTAAGCGCCTTGTCGGCAATGGGCGGGACAGCTAGCCGAAACACTGTGTGAACACATGTCGTATAAACTCCGCAAACGAGGCAGAGAGTTGGCGCGCGGCCATTGCCCCTCAGCCCCCCTCTGGCCCCAGAATGCGACAGCGCCGTCCGCACCTGCCCCCGTTCCACAGGTCTCCCAAGTGAGAGGCGACCCACCATGCCGCTGCATGTCCCCCCGGCTCCCGCGCCCGCCCTGCGCAGCGTCCTCGCGGCACTCGGTTCCCCCACGGCCCTCGCGGCGGGTACTCCCGCCCTGCGCGCCTTCCAGGGTCCGCTGACCGCCGAACTGCCCCTGCCGGTCCACGTACTCGACCGGCTCGGCATGGCCCAGCCGGCCGTCGGGGCCCGCCCGCCCCGCACCCGGCTGACCGGCTGGCGGTTCCTGATCCGCGGCGGCGACCGCCACGTCGCCGCCGCCGACACCCGGCTGACGCCGGACGGCTGGGTCTTCTCCCATTTCTTCGAGGGCCCCTACGTCGCCGCCACCGAGCGCGCCCTGCGCCAGGCGGAGTCGCTCGGCAAGAACTACCAGCCCCGGCTGCTGTCCGTACCGGAGCTGTACATGCTGACCCTCTGGCTGCACGGGTCGGTGGGCGCCGATGCCTCCGCCGGGCTGCCCGCCGCCGCGGACCTGCTGGTTCCACTGGCGCCGGCGCCGCCCGGGATCGCCGCGTACCGGCCGCATCCGGTGTCCGAGCTGCTGCCCGTGATGACCCACCGGCTCACCCCGCCGGCCCCGCCGGTCCGCCCGCCGCTGGCCGCGCCCGCTGCCTGACCGGCCGCACCACCCGCACGACCCATTCGGTCTAGCCCGCTCGTGCCATCCCCGAACCATCCGAAATGACAGGGGAGTTGGGCTGAACCGCCCGCACGAGTGATGCGTCATCAATCTGTGAGGACAGCTGCCGGAAATCCCTGCGGACGCGAGTCCCGAGGGGAACACTGGGACCCTGACCACACCGAGACGTTGATACGGGGGGCGGCCATGAACAAGGCATCGAGCCGCAGCACACAGACCACACCGCAGCGAAAGAACGCATCCATGTGCCAGCACCAGCCAGCGTGCCCGTCAGCCGACTCCGCCGACCGGGAGGCCGCCAAGCCGGTGGCCAACCACCCGGAACAGGGCTGGAGCCTGCTGTGCAACGGCGTCCTGCTCTTCGAGGACACCGGTGAGCTGCTGCCGGACGGCCAGATCATCGCACCGCACCGTCCGTTGGCGGCGGCGCACGTGGTGAAGGCGGCCTAGGCGGCCCGGTCGACCACAGCGCTGACGAGAACAGTAGAGAAGCCGGCCCGGGAGCGTCGCTCCCGGGCCGGCTTCTGTGTCAGTTCACACCGTGGTGTGTCAGGTGTGGATCAGGTGTGTCAGTTGTCGTACTCGTCCAGCGGCGGGCAGGAGCAGACCAGGTTCCGGTCGCCGAAGGCACCGTCGATGCGGCGCACCGGCGGCCAGTACTTCTCCGCGGCCACGACACCGCCGGGGAAGACGGCCTCGTCGCGGGTGTACGGGTGGTTCCACTCGCCGCCCAGCGAGGCAGCGGTGTGCGGGGCGTTCGCCAGCGGGTTGTCGTCCGCCGGCCACTCGCCGCCCGCGACCCGCTCGATCTCGGCGCGGATGGCGATCATCGCGTCGCAGAACCGGTCGATCTCGACGAGGTCCTCGGACTCCGTCGGCTCGATCATCAGCGTGCCGGCCACCGGGAAGGACATGGTCGGGGCGTGGAAGCCGTAGTCGATCAGACGCTTGGCGATGTCGTCCACGCTCACGCCCGTCGCCTTCGACAGCGGGCGCAGGTCGATGATGCACTCGTGCGCGACCAGGTTGCCCGGGCCGGTGTAGAGCACCGGGTAGTGCGGCTCCAGGCGCTTGGCGATGTAGTTGGCACCGAGCACCGCGACCTGGGTCGCGCGCTTGAGGCCCTCGCCGCCCATGAGGCGCACGTACGACCAGGAGATCGGCAGGATGCCGGCCGAGCCCCACGGCGCGGCCGAGATCGGGCCGACGCCCGTCTCCGGGCCGGCGGTCGGCTGCAGCGGGTGGTTCGGCAGGTACGGGGCCAGGTGCGCCCGGACACCGACCGGGCCGACGCCCGGGCCGCCGCCGCCGTGCGGGATGCAGAAGGTCTTGTGCAGGTTCAGGTGCGAGACGTCGCCGCCGAAGTGACCCGGCTTGGCCAGGCCCACCAGGGCGTTGAGGTTCGCGCCGTCCACGTACACCTGGCCGCCGGCCTCGTGCACCTGGGCGCAGATGTCGGCGACGTGCTCCTCGAACACACCGTGCGTCGACGGGTAGGTGATCATCAGCACGGCGAGCTCGTCGCGGTACTGCTCGATCTTGGCGCGCAGGTCGTCCGCGTCCACCTCGCCGTCGTCGGCGGTCTTGACGACGACGACCTTCATGCCGGCCATCACGGCGGAGGCCGCGTTGGTGCCGTGCGCGGAGGACGGGATCAGGCAGACGGTGCGCTGCTCGTCGCCGTTGGCCCGGTGGTAGGCGCGCACGGCCAGCAGGCCGGCGAGCTCACCCTGGGAGCCGGCGTTCGGCTGGATGGAGACCTTGTCGTAGCCGGTGACCTCGCAGAGACGTTCCTCCAGCTCGGAGATGAGCGTGAGGTACCCCTCGGCCTGCTCGACCGGGGCGAACGGGTGCAGCTGGCCGAACTCGGGCCACGTCACCGGCTCCATCTCGGTGGTCGCGTTGAGCTTCATGGTGCAGGAGCCCAGCGGGATCATGCCGCGGTCCAGCGCGTAGTCCTTGTCGGCGAGCTTGCGCAGGTAGCGCAGCATCGCGGTCTCGGAGCGGTGCTGGTGGAAGACCGGGTGGGCCAGGTACGCGTCCGAGCGCAGCAGGCCCTCGGGCAGCGCGTCGGCGGTCGTCTCGTCCAGCGCCTCGATGTCGGCGGTGACACCGAAGGCGGTCCAGACGGCCTCGACGTGGGCGCGCAGGGTGGTCTCGTCGACGGAGAGGGAGACGTGGTCGGCGTCGACCTGGAACAGGTTGACCCCGGCCTCGCGGGCGGCGGCCACGACCTCGGCGGCCTTGCCGGGCACCTTGGCGGTCAGGGTGTCGAAGTACGAGCCGTGCACGAGCTCGACCCCGCCGGCCGTCAGACCGGCCGCGATCAGCGCCGCGTAGCGGTGCGTGCGGCGGGCGATCGAGCGCAGGCCGTCCGGGCCGTGGTAGACGGCGTACATGCCGGCCATGACGGCGAGCAGCACCTGCGCGGTACAGATGTTGCTGGTGGCCTTCTCGCGGCGGATGTGCTGCTCGCGCGTCTGCAGCGCGAGGCGGTACGCCTTGTTGCCGTCCGCGTCCACGGAGACGCCGACGAGGCGGCCGGGCAGCGAGCGGGCGTGCTTGTCCTGGACGGCCATGTAGCCGGCGTGCGGACCACCGAAGCCCATCGGGACGCCGAAGCGCTGCGTGGTGCCGACGGCGATGTCGGCGCCGAGCGAGCCCGGGGAGGCGAGCAGGGTCAGGGCGAGCAGGTCGGCGGCGACGGCGACGATCGCGCCGAGCCCGTGCGCCTGGTCGATGACCGGCTTGATGTCCCGGACGGCACCGGAGGCGCCCGGGTACTGGATCAGGACGCCGTAGACGCCGCGCTCGGCGATCTCGGCGGGGATGCCCGCGGACAGGTCGGCGACGACGACCTCGATGCCGATCGGCTCGGCGCGGGTCTCGATCACGGCGATCGTCTGCGGCAGGGCGTCGGCGTCGACGAGGAAGACGTTGCCCTTGGCCTTGCCCACCCGGCGGGCCAGGGTCATGGCCTCGGCGGCCGCGGTGCCCTCGTCGAGCAGGGAGGCGCCGGAGGTCGGCAGGCCCGTCAGGTCCGCGACGACGGTCTGGAAGTTGAGCAGCGCCTCGAGGCGGCCCTGGGAGATCTCGGGCTGGTACGGGGTGTACGCGGTGTACCAGGCCGGGTTCTCCATGACGTTGCGCAGGATCACCGGCGGGGTGAAGGTCCCGTAGTAGCCGAGACCGATCATCGGGGTGAGGACCTGGTTGCGGCCGGCGAGACCGCGCAGCTCGGCCAGCACCTCGGCCTCGGTCAGTGCCTCGGGCAGGTTCAGCGCCTCGGCGCTCTTGATCACATCCGGCACCGCGGCGGCGGTCAGTTCGTCCAGCGAGCCGTAGCCCACGTGGGCGAGCATCTTCGCCTGCGCCTCGGCGTCCGGGCCGATGTGGCGCTGCTCGAAGGGAATGCCTCGCTCAAGCTGGGAGAGCGGAATGCGGTTGGCGGTCATGTACGGAGGCCTCCTGGGTCGTACGACCTGCGAGGGGCACCACGGCGCGGGCGCCCGGACGGCCTCCCCCTCTGTCATCTCAACCTGAGAGCTTCACCGGGTCCTGCGGGGGTCACCCGAAGGATCCGGCTTTCACCGTCGGTGAGGAGCAGAACCGGCACTGCGCGCCCGGTACCCGCACCTGCTTTCCAGAGTGGCCTCGTCCGTGCGGTACGTATGCCTGAGAGATTCCGGGGAGGATTTGCTCCTTCGGCGCCTCCGTCGAACGTCGGTGGAGGACTCTCCCGCACAGGGTCAGCAGCCGACACCCAGCCTACCAGCGCGGTTCCCGGGCCTCCCTCGAGTGGCCCCCTCCCCGGATATGCCCTTTTGTAGTCATTACCGAGGAGCTGCGACCACGTGGAGGGACCGTGCAGACCGACATCGATCCGCGCAGCCTGATCGGCCGCAAGGCGTTCGACCGCAACGGCACCAAGATCGGGACCGTCGACGAGGTCTACCTCGACGACGCCACGGGCGTGCCGGAATGGGCCGCCGTACGGACCGGCCTGTTCAGCCGGGACGCCTTCGTTCCCCTGGAACCGAGCGAGGTGGTCGGCGACTCCCTGCGGGTCCCGTTCGAGCGCTCCCTGATCAGGGACGCCCCCGACTTCGGTGTCGGCCGCCACCTCTCCCCCGAGCAGGAGCTGCAGCTCTACCACCACTACGGACTGGACGTCTCCCTCCCGTCCGACTTCCACAGTGATTTCGGCCACCTGGCGAAGGGCGAACGCGAGGAGGACTAGCCCGCAGCCCGAGCCGAAGGCGACACCGAAGCCGGGCCGACCAGCGGCAGCGGGTCGGACGGCTCCAGCTCGGGGTCGTCCACCAGGAAGGTCCGGACCCGGCCGGGCTCCGATCCGGGCTGCTCGAACCGCACGGTCACCCGCCCGACCCCGCTGCCCTGCACCCACCCCGGCCCGTACACGGTGTGCCGTACGTCGCTGCCGGCCGCCCAGTGCCGCTCACGGGCCGGCTCCGGCGTCCCGGGCGCCCCAGGCGCCCCAGGGGCCTCCTCCGCCTCCAGAGCCCCTGTGGACCCCGCAGACTCCCCTTCTGCGGCCGGCTCCTCGGCGGCCAGCGACTGCGCGAACAGGTCCTCCTGCGTGTAGTCCGCCAGCCCGGTCACGCCGACGCCGAGCAGCCGCACACCGCCGGTGGTGTCCACGGCCTCCAGCAGCCGCCCCGCGGCCTCCCGCACCACCGACGGGTCGTCGGTCGGGCCGCGCAGCGTCTCGGAGCGGGTCAGGGTGGAGAAGTCGTAGCGCCGGACCTTCAGCACGATCGTCCGCCCGGAGTGCCCGGAGGCCCGCAGCCGCTGAACGCACCGGTCGGCGAGCCGCTGCACCTCGCCCCGGATCCGCACCCGGTCGTGCAGGTCCACGTCGAAGGTGTCCTCCACCGACACCGATTTCGCGTCCCGCTCGGCGACCACCGGCCGGTCGTCGAGCCCCAGGGCCATCCGGTACAGCCCGACCCCGTGCGCCCGCCCGACCATCCGGACCAGCTCGTCCTCGCCGGCCTCCGCCAGCTCCCCGATCGTCGTGATCCCGGCGCGCCGCAGGTGTTCTCCGGTGGCCGGCCCCACTCCCGGAAGGGTCCGCACGGACATCGGGGCGAGGAGCTCGCGTTCGGTCCCCGGCTCGATCAGCAGCAGCCCGTTCGGCTTGGCCTCCTCGGACGCCACCTTGGCCAGCATCTTCGAGCCCGCCAGCCCCACCGAGCCGCTCAGGCCGGTCGCGGCCAGGATGTCCGCCCGCAGCTGCTGCCCGGTGGCCAGCGCCGATTCGGCGTCCCAGGCCACCCCGCCGGCTTCGAGGTCCACGAAGGCCTCGTCCAGGCTGAGCGGCTCCACCAGCGGGGACAGCTCCCGCAGCAGGCCCATGACCACGTCGCTGACGGCCCGGTACAGGGTGAAGCGCGGGACCAGGTAGGCGCCGTTCGGGCACATCCGCCTGGCCTGGGCCATCGGCATCGCCGAGTGCACCCCGAAGCGCCGGGCCTCGTACGAGGCGGTGGCGACGACCCCGCGCGGCCCGAGCCCGCCGACGATCACGGCCTTTCCGCGCAGGCTCGGCTTCGACGCCTGCTCCACGGAGGCGTAGAAGGCGTCCATGTCCAGGTGGAGGATGGTCGGCGCGGCTCTCACGGCCCCGATGCTGCCTTACGCCACTGACAATGCGGTGGCCCGGTACGGGCGGCCGGCTGCCCCGGGGGTCAGCCGGCCCGGTTGCGGCGCGCCGCCAGCTCGTCCGCAGGGTTGTGCCCGACCACCGTCTCACCGGTGTCGACCCGTTCCCCGTGCAGCTGCGACAGCGCGTTCTCGACGTCGCGCCAGACGACGCCCACGGCGATGCCGAAGATGCCCTGGCCGCCCTGGAGCAGGCTGACGACCTGGTCCGGCGAGGTGCACTCGTACACGGTCGCGCCGTCGCTCATCAGCGTCATGCGCTCCAGGTCGGAAAAGCCCCGCTCCCGCAGGTGCTGGACCGCGGTGCGGATGTTCTGCAGCGCCACGCCGGTGTCCAGGAAACGCTTTACGATCTTGAGGACGACGACGTCGCGGAAGCTGTACAGGCGCTGGGTGCCGGAGCCGTACGCGGGCCGGACGGTGGGCTCCACCAGCCCCGTCCGCGCCCAGTAGTCGAGCTGCCGGTACGTGATGCCGGCCGCGGCGCAGGCCGTCGGCCCGCGGTAGCCCACCTGCTCGCCGGCCGGGGAGCCGACCGCCGACGCGGCCGGCGCGGTCTCCGGCTGACGGCGCGCGGAGCCCGCCGCACTGCCGTGGAGCGGGTACGGCCCAGCGTCACTCCGTGCGGGGATGCCCCCGGTCGTACCGTCGCCCGTGACTCTCACGCCGACCCTCCGTCCTTGACCTGCCCCCTCGAAGGTAGGCAGTCACCCGGGGTGCGTCAACGATCGCCACACTCGGCACGCCGAGTGATAATCACCCTGAGAGTGGTTTCCCGTGCCCCTTGACGGGGCAAGGCTAACCGAATGGGCCGACAGTCCCTGCGGCTTTCCGGATCCGGCCCCTCACTGGGGGCCGGTACCGAAGTCCTCGGGGGAAATCTGGTCGAGGAACTCGCGGAACTTCTCCACCTCGTCCTCCTGCTCGTCCGGAATGGCGATTCCGGCGTCGTCCAGCACGCCGTCGCTGCCGTAGATCGGCGTCCCCGTACGCAGGGCCAGCGCTATGGCGTCGGACGGCCGCGCGCTCACCTCGACCCCGCTCGCGAAGACCAGCTCCGCGTAGAAGACGCCCTCCCGCAGATCCGTGATCCGGACCTCGGTGAGCTCCTCACCGATCGCTTCCAGCACGTCCTTGAACAGGTCGTGGGTCAGCGGACGGGCAGGGGCCATGCCCTGTTGCGCGAAGGCAATGGCGGTCGCCTCCCCGGGTCCGATCCAAATGGGGAGGTACCGATCGCCTCCCACTTCACGCAGGAGCACGATCGGCTGGTTCGAGGGCATTTCCACCCGGACACCCACAACGTCGAGCTCGTTCACACAGCAACCCTAGGACCTGCCCGGCAGGTTTGGGTAGTCGGGCTCCCCCTGCTCAGTGCAGGCGGACCCCCAGAGCCGCCTGTACGAGGGCCTCGTGGAGCCGTACGGAGAGCCCGGCGAGCTCCTTCGCGGTGGCTTCGGCATGAGCCCGGGTCTGCGGGTTGCGGTGCCGGCGCAGCGGTGCCACGACCTGCTCCACCAGGCCCGCCTCCCGGTCCGCGGCGGCCTTCACGGCGCGCAGGTGCCGCGGCTCCAGCCCGTACCGGCCCAGGTCCGCCACCAGCCGGGCCACGGTCAGCGCGTCCGCGTCGAATCCGCCGCCCGGGGCCTCGGCGAGCAGCCCGTACGACTCCCACTCGGCCAGCTGGGCCTCGTCCACCTCGGCCGCGGCGATCAGCTCCGCCCGGCCCACCCGGGCCGTGGACGGCCGCTCCCGGCCCGTCCCGCCCTGGGCCGGGCCGTCGGGCGGTCCGTCCCCGTGCGCCGTGGGCGCCGGGATACGGACCTGTTCACCTCGGTCCAGTGCCTCCAGCTGCTCCCGGATGACCTTCAGGGGCAGGTAGTGGTCGCGCTGGAGCCGCAGGATGCGGGCCAGCCGCTCCACGTCCTCCGTGCTGAACTTGCGATATCCGGAGGGTGTGCGTCGGGGCTCGACCAGCCCCTCCGCCTCCAGGAAACGGATCTTCGAGATCGTGACTTCGGGAAACTCGTCGCGCAGCATCGTGAGCACCGTGCCGATGCTCACCAGCTGCCCGGCCGAGCCGGCGGTGCCGTTTCCGGCACCGCCCGTGGGAGTGCGCAGCATGGGACCTTCCCTGGGGTTCCCCCGGACACCGTCCGGGGGAAGGGTCAGACGCCCCGCAGGCTCGCGTAGAAGACCAGCCGGTACTTGCCGATCTGGACCTCGTCGCCGTTGTGCAGCGGCACCGAGTCGATCGGCTCGCGGTTGACGTACGTGCCGTTGAGGCTGCCGACGTCGGCGACGGTGAAGCCGCCGTCCTGGCTCCTGCGGAACTCGACATGCCGCCGGGAGACGGTGACGTCGTCCAGGAAGATGTCGCTCTGCGGATGGCGGCCCGCCGTGGTCAGCTCACCGTCCAGCAGGAAGCGGCTGCCCGAGTTGGGGCCGCGCCGCACGATCAGCAGGGCGGAACCCGGGGGCAGCGCCTCCACCGCGGCCTGGGCCTCGGGGGACAGCGACGACGACACGTGTTGCCCCGACACCTCGGCCTCGTAGGCCTCGAGGCCCGAGATCGAGATGGTGGACGTGGTCTCCGAGGCACGCTCCGGCGTCAGACCCGCCCGCAGCGGCGCACCGCAGTTGGAGCAGAACCGGCTGGCCGCATCGCTACGGTGCCCGCACCTGCTGCAAACCTGCTCGGCCGACATGGACGGCTCCTCGCGCCGCGGCTGCCCCGCGGAGGCATTGGTGGCATACGGGTCGGGAGCAAACCCTCCACCCGTACTCGAGGTTGATGGTTCACCGAAACCTATGCGGCCGGAACCGGCAGGGTCAACAGCCGACGCGCCCTGCGCACCCGAAACACCACCCGCACCCGCGACCTCGTCCCGGAAGAGCGGCCGATCCCCCTGGCCCTGCGCCTCTCCCTGACCCGCGCGGTGCGACTGCGCACCGCTTTCCCCGCGGTTCTTCTTTCCGAACAACTTCTCAAACAACTTCACGGGCGATTCCCCTTGAACGAAACAGACCCGCCCGTGGGGCAGGACGAACTCCGAATGCACACACCTGCCGACCCGGACATCTTCACAACGTCCGAAACCACCAGACAGTTTCCACCACGCACCACAACTTCGGTGCGCCGACCCCCCGCAGGCACCAGCCCGCGTGAGCCCGTCCGCTCTCCGTCCCGCATCACTGCGATGACGACCGAGCGTAGTCAGGCTGCTTCGCAGCCCGCAAGGCGTCCACAACGATCTTCGCCGACCGTGTGACGGCGACGGTGGCCTGTTCCTTCTCCAGCGTCTGCACGACACCGCCCGGGATGTTGAGCGCGGGCTCAAGATCCTGCGGCTTGCCGATCACCTTGAACTCGTAGGGCTGTGTGATCTTCTTACCATCGATACCGATCCCGCCGCCTTCGTCCGAGAAGTACGAGCCCGCCACCATCCGCACCCCGTTGACCTGGATCGCCTCCGCCCCGGCCGCCCGCAGCTCCTGGAGGGTGTCCAGCAGCTGGTCGGACTGCACCTGGCCCCGGGGATCGGTGATCCGCAGCGTGATGCCCGGCCCCTGGGCTGCCACCGTACCGGCCAGGATCCCGAGTTGACGCTCCTTCTCCACCGTCTGCTTGCGCGCCTCCTCGGCCTGGTTCGAGCTGCTCTCCAGCTCCCGGCGCTGCGCCTCCAGCTGCTGCTTCTCGTCCTCCAGGCGCTTGGTCCGCCCGTCCAGCTCGTCGAGGATGCGTACGAGGTCCTCCTGACGGGCCCCGCGCAGCGCACTGGAGTCGCTGTTGGACCGCACCTGGATGGCCAGGCCCAGCCCCAGGACGAACAGCAGCAGCGCGACGATCAGTTGGGCCCGGCTCACGCGTGGCGGCCACAGACCCGCCGCGAGCCGCTGCCGGCCCGTCTGCCCGGGCTGCGGCGCGGCCTGCGCCACGGGCTCCTCGCCGGGCCCGCCCGCCCCGGCCCCGGCCGGCGGCTCGGACTGCGCCGGCGACTCCTCGCCGGGCGGCGTCGCCGCGCCCCGGACCTCGTCGTGCTGCTGCGCCCGCTCGTCCCGCGGCGGCTGCTCCGGGCCCTTCGGCTCCTCGGACGGGATGTCGTTCGTACTCATCGGTGCCTCACGCCCGGAACACGTGCCGGCGGATGGCCGCGGCATTGGAGAAGATGCGGATGCCGAGGACGACCACGACACCCGTGGACAGCTGCGAGCCCACGCCCAGCTTGTCACCGAGGAACACGATCAGCGCCGCGACGACCACGTTCGACAGGAACGACACCACGAACACCTTGTCCACGAAGATGCCGTCCAGCATCGCGCGCAGACCGCCGAACACCGCGTCCAGCGCCGCCACCACGGCGATCGGCAGATAAGGCTCCACCACGGCCGGCACTTCGGGCCGGACCAGAAGTCCGACCACCACTCCGGCCACGAGGCCCAGTACCGCGATCACGATGCACCCTTCTTCGGCTCTTCTGCTGTAGCTGTACGCACGGTCAGGCTGGAGGCGGCCGGCAGCCGCACCTCGTCGGCCGGGGAAAGTGTGTACCGGATCCCGTAGCTCTCCTGCAGCACGTGCAGGTACTGGCCGTCCACGGAGTCCTGGAACGCAGTCGGCAGCCGCTTCCTGTCCCCCACCGCCAGCACCTCGTACGGCGGTACCAGCGGCCTGTTGTCGACCAGTATCGCGTCCCCCGCGGCCCTGATCGCCGACAGCGCCGTCAGCCGCTGCCCGTTGATGGAGATCGCCTCGGCGCCCGCCTGCCACAGCCCGTTGACGATCCTCTGCATGTCCCGGTCCCGCAGCCGACCGGTGTCGGAGAAGCCGGTGTTCTCCCGCGGCTTGCCGCCCCCGGCCGACGAGGAGCCCTTGGCGTCGTCCACCACCAGCTTCAGCCCCGGACCGCGTGCCTCCGTGGCCCCCGACAGCAGCGCCACCAGCTGCCCCTGGTCACCGCCCTGCTGCTTCAGCGCCGCCCGCTGCCGGCCCGCCACGTCCGCCCGCAGCCGCTCGATGTCCCGCTCCAGGCCGTCCGCGTGCCCGTCGGCCCGCTGCACCCGGTCGATCAGCTCCTGGCGCTCCTTGGCCAGCACCGGCGCGGCCACCCGCGCCTGCGCCGCCCCGAGCGTGACGACCATCGCGGCGAGCACGAGCCCGGCGGCGAGCGCCAGCTTGGCCTTGAGGGTCCGCGGCAGGCCTGCCGTGCCCTCTGCCTCGCGCCGGGCAGACGCCTCTGCGTAGCCCTCGTCGAGACTGTGGTCCATCACGTGCGTCAGCAGCGACATGGACGCGTCCGGGCGCGCGAACGGCGCCGGCGCCGAACTCCGGTTGTGGGGCGGCTGCGACATGCCGTCATCGTCGCACGTCGGCGCCGCCCGCACCGAATGCGCCCGACCGGTGGACCGGGGCACCACGCTCCGCACCCGGCCCACCGTCTCAGATCACCGTCCGGCGCCGTCCACCACCCCCGCCCACTCCTCCAGCAGGGCCTGCGCGGACGCGTCGTCGGGGCCCTCGGCCCACAGGTGCGTCACGGCCTCGGCCGGGTCCGGCAGCACCAGCGCCCACCGCCCGTCCGCCTCGACCACCCGCACGCCGTCGGTCGTGTCCACCTGCCGGTCACCGGCCGCCTCCACGACCCGCCGCATCACGAGCCCCTTCACCGCCCACGGGGTCGGCACATCGCGCTTGAGCACATGGGCGCGTGGTATCCGCGCATCGATCTGGCTCAACGTGAGCTGCGTCCGCGCCACCAGCCCGATCAGCTGCACGAACGCCGCCGACCCGTCGAAGACGCTGCCGAACTCCGGAACGATGTAGCCGCCCCGGCCGTCTCCACCGAAGATCGTGTTCTCGGCCCGGCCCACCCGCGTCAGATCGTCGGGCGAGGTCGTCGTCCACTCCACCTGCGTCCCGTGGTACGCCGCCACCTGCTCGGCGATCCGGGTCGTGGTCACCGGCAGCGCCACCTTGCCGCTGCGCCTCTCCGCGGCCACCAGGTCGAGCAGCACCAGCAGCGCCCGGTCGTCCTCGATGATCCGCCCGCGCTCGTCCACCAGCGAGATCCGCTCACCGACCGGGTCGAACCGGACCCCGAACGCGGCCCGCGCGGAGGCGACGATCTCCCCCAGCCGCACCAGCCCGGCCCGCCGCGACTCGGCGGTCTCCGTCGGCCGGGACTCGTCGAGCCCCGGATTGATCGTCAGCGCATCCACCCCGAGCCGGCCCAGCAGGCTCGGCAGCACCAGACCCGCACTTCCGTTCGAGGCGTCGACGACCACCTTCAACCCGGAGTCCGCGATGCCGGTGGTGTCCACCCGCCGCAGCAGCGAGCCGGTGTACGAGTCGAAGACGCTCGACGGGAACTGCAGGTCGCCGATCTCCCCCGGGAACGCCCGCCGGTACTCCTGGCGCGCGAACACCCGGTCGAGCTTGCGCTGCTGCGCCTGCGAGAGGTCCGCCCCTCGCTCGTCCAGGAACATGATGTCCACGGAGTCCGGCACACCGGGCGAGGTCCGCAGCATGATCCCGCCCGCACTGCCCCGCGCGGTCTGCTGTCGCGCCACGGGCAGCGGCACGTTCTCCAGGTCCCGTACGTCGATGGCACTGGCCTGGAGCGCCGAGATCACGGCCCGCTTCAGCGCACGGGCGCCTCGGGAGTGGTCGCGGGCGGTGGTGACGATGGCGCCCTTCTTCAGCATCGTCGCGTAGGCGCCCGCGAGCCGGACGACCAGCTCGGGGGTGATCTCCACGTTCAGGATGCCGGTGACGCCGCGCGCGCCGAACAGGTGCGCCTGGCCGCGGGACTCCCAGATGACCGAGGTGTTGACGAAGGCGCCGGCCTCGATCGTCTTGAAGGGGTAGACGCGTACGTTCCCCTGGACGATCGATTCCTCACCGACGAGGCACTCGTCACCGATGACGGCCCCGTCCTCGATCCGGGCGGCGCGCATGATGTCGGTGTTCTTGCCGATGACGCAGCCGCGCAGGTTGCTGTGGGGACCGATGTAGACGTTGTCGTGGACGACGGCCTTGTGCAGGAAGGCCCCGCTCTTGACGACGACGTTGGATCCGATGACGGTGTGCTCGCGGATCTCGACGCCCGCCTCGACCTTGGCGTAGTCCCCGATGTACAGCGGACCGCGCAGCACCGCGTCCGGGCTCACCTCGGCGCCTTCGGCGATCCACACGCCAGGCGAGATCTCGAAGCCGTCCATGTCGATCTGGACCTTGCCCTCGAGCACGTCGGCCTGCGCCTTGACGTAGCTCTCGTGCGTGCCGACGTCCTCCCAGTAGCCCTCGGCGACGTAGCCGTAGATGGGCCGGCCTTCCTTCATCAGCTGCGGGAAGACATCACCGGACCAGTCGACCGGAACATCCGGGTCCACGTAATTGAAGACCTCGGGCTCCATAACGTAGATGCCGGTGTTGACGGTGTCCGAGAAGACCTGGCCCCAGGTCGGCTTCTCGAGGAAGCGCTCGACCTTGCCCTCCTCGTCCACGATGGTGATGCCGAATTCCAGGGGGTTCGGCACCCGGGTCAGGCACACCGTGACGAGTGCGCCCTTCTGCTTGTGGAAGCGGATGAGATCGGTGAGGTCGAAGTCGGTGAGGGCATCGCCGGAAATAACGAGGAATGCATCGTCCTTCAAGGCCTCCTCGGCGTTCTTCACGCTGCCGGCTGTGCCGAGTGGCTTCTCCTCGTTGGCATAGGTGAGCTCCATTCCGAGCTCTTCGCCGTCACCGAAGTAGTTCTTGACGAGCGACGCCAGGAACTGGACGGTGACCACGGTTTCGTTGAGCCCATGCCGCTTGAGCAGCCTGAGAACGTGCTCCATGATCGGCCGGTTGGCAACCGGCAGGAGCGGCTTGGGCATGCTCGAGGTCATGGGGCGAAGGCGGGTGCCTTCGCCTCCGGCCATCACGACGGCCTTCATGTCGGAAGAGTCCTCCTTGGGAGACGACGTTCCGGCCGATCTCACCCGTCTCGGACGGTGACTCCGCAACCCCTCCGCGTCAGACCCTTGCCGAGCGAGTTCAATCGACCGCGGCGTCCGCCTTCACGAGTCGGCGGACCTGCACCACGTAAAGGATTCCTGCCCACCAGTAGAGCGTTGTACCCCAACCCGCGAACGCCCATCCGAAAACTGACCCCATCCAGGCCAACCAACCCGTTCCGTCACTGAGCAGCAGCAGGGGGAAGGCGTACATCAGGTTGAAGGTTGCGGCCTTGCCGAGGAAGTTGACCTGCGGGGGCGGATAGCCGTGCCGGCGCAGGATCCAGACCATCACCAGCAGCATCAGCTCGCGCGCGAGGAGGGCTCCGGTGAGCCACAGGGGCAGAATGTCGCGATAGGTCAGGCCGAAGAGCGTGGAGAGGATGTAGAGCCGGTCGGCGGCAGGATCCAGCAGCCGGCCGAGGCTGCTGATCTGATTCCACTTCCGTGCCAGCTTCCCGTCGAGGTAGTCACTGACGCCGCTGAGCATGAGGACGGCGAGCGCCCATCCGTCGTGCTCCGTCAGAATCAGCCAGAGGAACACGGGCACGCCGACGAGCCGAGCCATGCTCAGGATGTTCGGAATGGTGAAAATTCGGTCCGTCTGAACCCGAGTCTCCTGGACCTCCACCCGGGGGCCTCCACTTTGAACGTACGAACGATGCCACTTGACCCTACAGGAACCGGCACCCGCTCCTGAACGCAGAAAAGCCCCGCACCAGAGCTGGTGCGGGGCTTTCCCACAATGATTGTTCGGCGGCGTCCTACTCTCCCACAGGGTCCCCCCTGCAGTA
>NZ_JBEZVK010000055.1:0-44714 GCF_040636955.1 Streptomyces sp. NPDC032472 | reverse complement strand
GCGCGGGCTTCGCCGGCGGGGCCAACGGCGGTGCCGGGCACGCCGGCACGGGCCACGGGGGTACGGGCCACGCCGGCACGGGCCACGGGGGTACGGGTCACGGGGGTACGGGCCACGCCGGCACGGCCCACAGCGGTACGGGTCACGGCGACCCCGGCTTCAGCGATGCGGTGACCCAGCTCAGCCCCACCGTCTCCGCGCAGGGCGGCCTGCCTGACGGCGCGTCGGGCGGCGGCCGGAGCGGGCTGCGCAAGCGCCGGCAGAGCCGGCGCCGGGCCGTCGGCGGTGCGGTGATCGCCGCGTGCGTCGCCGGCGGCGGTCTCGCCTACCTCGGCGGGTTCCCCGGTTCGGGCGACAAGGGCGACAGCGCCGCCCCGGCGGCTCCGCTGACCGCGCTGTCGGCGCCGGAGTCCGCCTCCGCCTCGCCCTCGGGCTCGGCTTCCCCGTCCGCGTCCGCCTCCCCGTCCCCCTCCGCCTCCGCCTCCGCCTCGCCGAGCCCGTCCGCCGAGAGCCAGAGCCCGAGCCCGACGCCGACCGCGTCGAAGACGGCACAGCGCCCTGCGGCCCCGGCTCCGGCGCCCGCCCCGCAGGGGGACGCGGGCCAGGTGATCGCCCTGGTCAACGCCGAACGGGCCAAGGCCGGCTGCGGTCCGCTGAAGGAGGACTCGCAGCTGCGCGCCGCGGCCCAGGGCCACTCCGACGACATGGCGGCCCGGAACTTCTTCTCGCACACCAACCCCGACGGAGCCGACCCGGGGAAGCGGACCACGGCCGCCGGGTACCGCTGGTCCACGTACGGCGAGAACATCGCCCGCGGCCAGCAGACGCCGGAGTCGGTGATGGACTCCTGGATGAACAGCTCGGGCCACCGCGCCAACATCCTCAACTGCTCCTTCAAGGACATCGGCGTCGGCATCCACGAGGGCCCGGGCGGCCCCTGGTGGACGCAGAACTTCGGCGCGCGCATGTGACCGGGGGCAGCTGACGCGGGACCGCCCACCCGCCTGCGGCGCCCTCCTCCCTCCCCCCTCTATCCCCGCCTTCATACCCTCCTCCCACCGTTTGCTTCAAAAGCGAGGCAGGATAGGAGCTGGAGCGAAACGAGCAGATCAGGGGAGGGTGAGGTGGCGCGCACGGCACGCAAAGGAGCTGCGACCGCACCAGCGCGAGGCCGTCGACGCCGTGGTGCGCGCGCTGGAGCTGCCCGCGGGAGGCCGGGTCCCCGAGGCCGGGCTGCGCACCCAGGTGATCATGGCGACGGGTTCGGGCAAGTCGCTCGTCGCAGTGCGCTCGGCCGAGGAGCTCCGGGCCCGGCGCGTGCTGGTCCTGGTTCCCTCCCTGGACCTGCTCGTGCAGACCGTCGCGGTCTGGAGGGAGGAGGGCGGCCGGGCCGGGCGCTCCTTCGCGGTGTGCTCGCTGCGCGAAGAGGAGGCGGGCCTGCCGACGACCACCGACCCGGCCCGGCTGGCCCGCTGGGGCGCCGGGCCGGCGGAGCGGCTGACCGTGTTCGCCACGTACGCCTCGCTGGGACTGGGCATCGTCGAACGCGCACACCTCGAAGGGCTGCCGGGCTGGGACCTGATCGTGGTCGACGAGGCGCACCGCACCTCCGGGCGCATCGGCAAGCCGTGGGCCGTGGTGCACGACAACGCCCGCATCCCGTCCGTGCGGCGGCTGTACATGACGGCCACGCCCCGGGTGTGGCAGGACGGCGAGGAGCCGGACGACGAGGAAGCGGGTGAAGGGCGGGGGCGGGGCGCGCTCGTCGCGTCCATGGAGGACGATCCGGACGGCCCGTTCGGGGCGCGCTGCCACACCCTCTCCCTCTCCGAGGCCATCGACCGGGGGATCTGCGCCCCGTACCGGGTGGTGTGCGTCGACGTCAGCGACCCGTCCTTCCAGGCGGCCGTGCTGGTCGGCGCCGACGGGCGGTCGGACGCGGTGCGCGGTGTGCGACTGGCGGCGCTCCAGGCGGCGCTGCTGACGGCCGCCGCCGACCAGGGGTTCCGGCGGACCCTGGTCTTCCACCATCTGACCCGCGAGGCCGAGGCGTTCGCGGCGGGGCTGCCGGCGGTCGCGCAGCGGCTGTGTGCCACGGCCGGGCCCGGACCCAAGCGGGCCCAGCGGGCCAAGCCGGCCAAGCGGGCCACAGGCCGGGTCGGCGCGGCGGCCGAGCCGGAGCACCCCCGTACCGTCTGGGCGGACTGGCTGTGCGGCCAGCACTCGGCGGCGCACCGGCGGCGCGTGCTGGACGAGTTCGCCGCGCACGGGGTGGCCGACAAGGCCTTCCTCGGCAGCGTCCGGGTGCTGGGCGAGGGGGTGGACACCAAGGAGTGCGATTCCGTCTTCTGGGCGGACGTCCGCGGGTCCATGCCCGACCTGGTCCAGGCCGTCGGGCGGGCGCTGCGCATCCGGCCCGGGGAGGGCAAGGTCGCCTCGCTGGTGGTGCCGGTGCTGCTGGGGCCCGGCGAGACCCCCGAGTCGATGCTGACGTCGCGCTCGTACGGGGATCTCGCCCGGCTGCTGGAGGCGCTGCGCGCGCACGACACCCGGCTCGTGGAAGCGCTGGCCGAGCAGCAGGCGCCGAGCCGGCCCCGGATGGCGGAGTCGGTGGCAGGGGCCGGCCTGCGCAGCGGTGCACAGTCGCTGCTGAGCTTCTCCACTCCGCGCGATCCGGCGCTGCTGGCGGCGTTCATCCGGCTGCGCGTACTGCATCCAGAGCACGAGCACTGGCGGCGCGGGGTGGAGGCCGCCCGCCTCTACGCGGCCTCGGCCGGGGACCTGAGGGTGCCGTTCGCGTTCAAGGTGCCCTCGGGCGCCCGCGCCGAGGCCGGGGGCTGGCCGCCCGGGCTGGCCCGGTTCCCGCTCGGCCAGTGGATCGCCGACGCCCGCCGCAACCACCGCCGCGGGCTGCTGGGGCACGAGCGCGTCGCGGAGCTCGACGCACTCGGCATGGTGTGGAGCCACTTCGACGTGGCGTTCGAGGAGGGGCTGGCCGCGGCCCGCGGGTGGGCCGGGGAACACGGCCACCTGCTGCCGCCGGCGGACGCCACCTGGCGCGGGGCGCCGGTCGGGATCTGGGTGAAGAACCAGCGGGCCGCGGCCCGCCGCGAGGGGCCCGGGGCGCTGCCGGAGGAGCGCCGGGAGGCACTGGAGGCCATCGACGCCTCGTGGTGCCCGGCCTGGGACGTCTCCTGGCAGCGCGCCTTCCACCTGACCCGGGTCCACCTGGACGCGGGCGGCCGGCTCCCGCTCGGCCCGGGCGAGGTGATCGTCCAGGGCGAGGACCTGGGCCGGTGGGTCCGCACCCAGCGGCTGGGGTGGGAGCGGCTGGCCTGGTCGCAGCGCTGGCTGCTGGAGCACGTGCTCGGCATGGCGCCGGCCGCCGAGTCCGAACGGCCGCGGCCGCGGCGCTCCCAGGCCGAGAAGTGGGCGGAGCACCTGGCCGCGGCCCGGCAGTTCCACGCCCGCGAACGCCACCTGCGGGTCCCGCGCACGCATGTGGAGCGCGTCGGCGACCGGGAGCTGCGCCTGGGCGCCTGGATCGCCAACCAGCGCTCGCGCGCCTCGACCCTCGCCGCCGAGCGCGTCGCCGCCCTGGACGCCCTCGGCATGCGCTGGCCGACACCCGGCTGAACCGCCGCCGCCTTGGGCCGCCGGACGGGCCCCTCAGGGGCGCTCGTAGGCCTGGAGTACGCCGCCGAGCGAGAAGCACAGGGCGCCGGACAGCGTCCCCCAGTTGGCGATGTCGGCGTTGGCCAGGCTTCCGGTCGCGGGCCGGGTGAACGCGGCCAGCGCCGAGACCATGAAGAGCACCGACCCCAACTGGTTCACGGCGACGACCCACCAGCCGAGGCTGCGGGAGCGCAGGCAGGGCCGGAACCGGTGGCAGATCTCGATGGACGCCAGGTGGCCCGAGATGAGGAACAGGACGCAGCCGATGACGTCGGGGGTCCAGACCAGCCGGTTGACCTGCTGGGCGGTGAGTCCTTGCAGGAAGGAGTCCACGAGGTTGACGCCGAACACGAGCGTCCCGAGGAAGAGGACGAACGTGCTCAGCCAGTCCAGGCGCATCGGCTCGTACCCCCACCACCTCCAGCCGGAGGTGACCAGTCGACCGGTCTCGGTGGAGTGGCGGGGCGCGTTCAGTACCTGCAGGAGCGAGACGTAGCTCCCGGTGTTGAAGAAGAGGCCGCCCGCGAAGTACACCGATGCGCTCTCGACCGCGTCGCCCCAGCCGAACTGGGAGATCGCGGCGCCGAGGGCGAAGAGCGCCCCGCCGATCACGAACGCGCCCGACGCCACGGCGTTGAGCCTGCGGAGGCGGCCGAGGGCCTCGGCGTCGGCCGACGACGACCGGTCGGCCGTGCCCCCGGGGCCGCGGACCGTCAGCGTTCCCCGCCTGCGTGCGGGCCGCGACTCCCACACCACCGTTCGCCCTTCGGGAGGGGTCCAGGTGAGCCGGGTGGTGAACGGTCCCGCACCCTCGGCGCGTTGCTCGGGCTGTGCCACGGGCCGAGCCTGGGGCCGTCTAGTGGTGGAAGCTCGAGCGGGGGGTCTCCGCCAGGGGCGGCGGGGGCGCCGTCTTGAAGTGGTCCACCGACCGGCGCAGGTCCTCCGCGAGCAGGGCGATCTGGTCGCGGGTCACCCCGTGCCGGATCAGGACGCGCTGGATGACGGTGCCGTCCTGGGCGGGGGGCAGCGGGTACGAGGGCACCTGCCATCCCCGCATGCGCAGCCGGTCGGAGAGGTCGTAGAGGGTGAATCCGGCCCCCTGCGGGTCGGTCAGCCGGTAGGAGACGGCGGGCAGGGCCCCCTGACCGTCGTAGAGGAGGGTGAAGGGGCCCATCGCGGCGATCTCCTCGGCCAGGAAGCGGGCGGTGTCGGCGCAGGCCTGCTGGACGCGCCGGTAGCCGCCCCGTCCGAGGCGCAGGAAGAGGTAGTACTGGGCGATGACCTCGCCGCCGGGTCGGGAGAAGTTCAGGGCGAAGGTCGGCATGTCGCCGCCCAGGTAGTCGACGTCGAACACGAGCTCGGCGGGGAGCAGCTCGGCGGTGCGCCAGACGATCCAGCCGACGCCGAGCGGCGCGAGGCCGTACTTGTGCCCGGAGGTGTTGACGGAGGCCACCCGGGGGAGGCGGAAGTCCCAGACCACGTCGGGGTGGAGGAACGGCGCGACGAAGCCGCCGCTGGCCGCGTCCACGTGGATCGGGATGTCCAGGCCGCGCGCCGTCTGGATCCGGTCGAGCTCGGCGGCGATGTCAGCGACGGGCTCGTAGTCGCAGGTGTAGGTGACGCCGAGGATGGCGACGACGCCGATGGTGTTCTCGTCGACGTACGCGTCGATCTGGTGGGGGAGCAGACCGGTGGCGCCCTCCTCCAGCGGGACCTGGCGCAGCTCGACGTCGAAGTAGCGCGCGAACTTCTCCCAGCACACCTGCACCGGCCCGCAGACCAGGTTGGGCCGGTCCACGGGCAGGCCCTGGGCCTGGCGGCGGGTGCGCCAGCGCCATTTGAGGGCGAGGCCGCCGAGCATGGCGGCCTCGCTGGAGCCGGTGGTGGAACAGCCGGTGGCGGCAGCGCCGGGAGGGGCGTTCCACAGGTCGGCCAGGATGTTGACGCAGCGGGACTCGATCTCCGCGGTCTGCGGGTACTCGTCCTTGTCGATCATGTTCTTGTCGAGGCACACGTTCATCAGACGGTGCACGCCGTCGTCGGACCAGGTCGTGCAGAAGGTGGCCAGGTTCTGGGCCGCGTTGCCGTCGAGGAGGAGCTCGTTGCGGATCAGCTCGTAGACCACGTCGGAAGGCGAATGCTCCTCGGGGATCCGGTCCTTGGGGAGGATGTGGCCGCTCAGGGGGGATGCGAACACGTCCGTGTCGGCGTCGTCGGCGCGGTTGTCCTTCGTCTCATGAAGAGCCATACCGGGACTATAGGTGACGGAATGTTAGGAATCGGGCTTTGAGTTCCGGCCGACTCTGCCGTGTGAGCCCCTCCATAGCCGCTCCCCCATCACAGAAGAAATTACTGTCCAATAAGCAGATCGCCGGACATTTTCCCGTTCGAATCCTCCGATCCACCCAGGGAGGGGGATATTCCGCCAACTTGTTCTATGGGCAACTTATCCGGTGATGTCCGGATAAGAGTCAACGCTGTGTGACCTGCTGATAACTCTTCGGCCATGAACAAGATCACCCGCCGGCAGGCCCTGGGCACCACCGCCGGCGCTCTCACCGCCCTCGGCATCGCCGGCGCCACCGCGCACGCAGCCGCCACCGACTCCCGCGCCACCACACCCTCCGGCACGGTCGACGAGGTGTACCAGGGCCGCCGCATCCAGATCACCCCCGCCTCCGGCGGCGGCCACCACGGCGGCCACCACGGCGGCGGGCACTCCGACCTGCCGACCGTCCGAATAGACGGCCGCGAGCTCCACGTGATGCGCAACGCCGACGGCACCTGGATCAGCCTGGTCAACCACTACGAGACCTTCGCCGACCCGCTCTCCCTCGCCCGCGCCGCCGTGCGCGAGCTGCAGGGCGCCGTCCTCGCCCCGTTCGCGCCCATGGGAGGCACGGCATGACCGTCCGCAAGAACCAGGCCACGCTGACCGCCGAGGAGAAGCGCGCCTTCACCAATGCGGTGCTCGAGCTCAAGCGCACCGGCGCCTACGACCGGTTCGTCTCGACCCACAACGGCTTCATCATGAACGACACCGACTCCGGGGACCGCGTCGGCCACCGCTCGCCCTCCTTCCTGCCCTGGCACCGCCGCTTCCTGCTGGAGTTCGAGGCCGCCCTGCAGAAGGTGGACCCGAAGGTCTCGCTCCCCTACTGGGACTGGACCGCCGACCGCACCGCCCGCTCCTCCCTGTGGGCCGCGGACTTCCTCGGCGGCACCGGCCGGGCCCGCGACGGCCAGGTCATGGACGGGCCCTTCGCGTACGCGGCCGGGAAGTTCCCCGTCAACGTCCGCGTGGACGGCCGCACCTACCTGCGGCGCGCGCTCGGCGAAGGCGTCGCCGAGCTGCCCACCAAGGCCGAGGTCGACGCCGTCCTCGCCATGCCCGTCTACGACATGGCGCCCTGGAACAGCTCCTCCAACGGCTTCCGCAACCACCTCGAGGGCTGGCGCGGCGCCAACCTGCACAACCGGGTGCACGTATGGGTCGGCGGCCAGATGGCCACCGGCGTCTCCCCCAACGACCCGGTGTTCTGGATGCACCACGCCTTCGTCGACAAGCTGTGGGCCGAGTGGCAGGCCCGCAACCCGAAGTCGGCGTACCTGCCCGGCGGCGGCACCGCCAACGTGGTGGACCTGAACGACACCATGCGCCCGTGGAACGACGTCACCCCGGCCCACATGCTGGACCACCGCAAGTTCTACACCTTCGACACCGAGCCCGCCGCGGCCGCCGCCAGCCAGCGGTAGTGCAGCTCGGGACGGCCGACCTGGCCGTACCGGGGAGTCCGGTCCGCGCGGCCGGTGTCCACCAGGTGCTCCAGGTAGCGGCGGGCGGTGATCCGCGAGATCCCGGCCGCCGCGGCCGCCCCGGCCGCGGTCAGCCCGTCGGGCGCCGACCGCAGCAGCGCGGCGACCCGGTCCAGGGTCGGCGCGCTCAGCCCCTTCGGGAGCTGGGCGGGCAGCGGGGTGCGCAGGGCGGCGAGCGCCCGGTCCACGTCGTCCTGCCCCGCCGCCTCCCCGGCCGCCGAGCGGAACTCGGCGTAGCGCAGCAGCCGTTCGCGCAGCGTCGGGAAGGCGAAGGGCTTCAGTACGTACTGGACCACCCCGAGCGAGACGCTCTCGCGGACCACGGCCAGATCGCGCGCCGAGGTCACCACGATCACGTCGACCGGATGCCCTGCGGCCCGCAGCCCGCGCGCGAAGCGCAGCCCGTGGCCGTCGGGCAGCCCCAGATCCAGCAGCAGCAGGTCCACCCCGGTCCGCTCCAGGACCCGGGTGGCCTCGGCCAGCGAGTGGACGGCGCCGACGGCGGTGAAGCCGGGCACCCGTCCCACGTACAGCGCGTGCGCGGCGGCGGCGACCGGGTCGTCCTCCACGACGAGCACCCGCACCGCGGGCGCAGGGCCCGCTCCGGCCGCGGTCATACCGGCAGCTCCCTTCCCCTGGGCAGTCGTACGGTGAACTCCGCTCCCCCGCCCGGCACTGGGGCGGCTTCCGCGCTGCCCCCGTGCCGGTGGGCCACCTGGCGCACCAGGGCCAGACCGAGGCCCCGCCCCTCACCCTTCCCCGACCAGCCGCGCCGGAACACATCCGTCCCGGCGCCCTCGGGCAGCCCGGGGCCGTTGTCGGCGACGCGCAGCAGCAGCCCGTCCGCCTCCCGGCGTACGGTGACCTCGATCCGCGCTCCGGGCACGCCGGTGAGCGCGTCGACGGCGTTGTCGACGAGGTTGCCGAGCACCGTGACCAGGTCGCGCGCCGGGACCGCGGCCGCCCCGCCCTCCTCGGCGCGGCCGCCGGAGGCGGGCCCTCCGACCGCGCGGCTGTCCGGGGTGACGACCAGCTCCACCCCCCGTTCGTGCGCCTGGGCGGCCTTGCCGAGCAGCAGCGCCACCAGCACCGGCTCCCCGACGGCGGTGACCACCTCGTCGGTGAGGGCCTGG
The DNA here is from genome assembly GCF_040636955.1 of Streptomyces sp. NPDC032472. Taxonomy (NCBI): domain Bacteria; kingdom Bacillati; phylum Actinomycetota; class Actinomycetes; order Kitasatosporales; family Streptomycetaceae; genus Streptomyces; species Streptomyces sp. NPDC032472. The sequence continues at coordinate 36,090 of NZ_JBEZVK010000055.1, read as the reverse complement.
GCCAGCTCCAGTTCGGCGGTGGCGAACTCCACTGCCTCCTCGGCGCGGCCGAGTTCGATGAGCGAGACCACCGTGTGCAGCCGGTTGGCGGCCTCGTGGGCCTGGGCGCGCAGCGCCTGCGTGAAGGCCCGCTCGTGGTCCAGCTCCCCGGTGAGCGACTGCAGTTCGGTGTGGTCGCGCAGGGTGACCACGGTGCCGCGGCGGCCGCCGCCCGCGACGGGCGAGCTGTTGAGGACCAGCACCCGGTCGGCGGTCAGGTGCACCTCGTCCACGCGGGGCCGGTCGGCGAGCAGGGCCCCGGTCAGCGGCGGCGGCAGCCCGAGGTCGGCGGCCGCGGTGCCGCGGACGTCCCCGTCCAAGCCGAGCAGTTCGCGCCCGGCGTCGTTGATCAGGGTGATCCGGCGGCGGCCGTCGAGCATCAGCAGCCCCTCGCGGACGGCGTGCAGGGTCGCCTGGTGGTAGTCGTACACGCCGCTGAGCTCGGCGGCGTTCATGCCGTGCGTGTGCCGGCGCAGCCGAGCGTTGGCGACGTACGTGCCCACCGCGCCGAGGGCGAGCGCCCCGGCCGCCACCCAGGCGAGGGCGGTGAGCTGCCGGGCGAGGCGGGCGCTGATGGCCCGCACGGTGATCCCGGAGGCGACCATGCCGACGACGCGGCCGCCGTCCCCGATCGGCGTGACCACGCGGATCGAGGGCCCCAGGGTGCCGGTGTAGGTTTCGCTGAAGGTCTCTCCGCGCAGGGCGCGGGCGGTGTTGCCCATGAAGGGCTCGCCGATGCGGCGCGGGTCGGGGTGGGTCCAGCGCCTGCCGTCGGGGGCCATGATCGTCACGAAGTCCACGCCGGAGTCGATGCGGACCCGCTCGGCGTAGGGCTGGAGCACGGCCGAGGGGGCGCCGCCGCGCCCCGCGCTCCGTACGGCATCGAGGACGGACGGCGAATCGGCGACGGCGCGGGCCACGGCCCCGGCCTGGCGGCGGGCCGCCTCCTCGGCCTGGCCGCGGGCGGTGGCGTACGCGAAGACCGCACAGCCGACGACGACCACGGCGACCAGCAGCACCTGCATGGCGAAGAGCTGGCCGGCGAGGCTGCGGGGAGGCCGGGGGAAGCGGAACATGACGGTCAGTGTGCACCGGTCCGTGAACTCAATGAACGCAAGGGTGACCGGGGTCACAGGGCTGAGCGATGGTCTCCCGGAACGACTTCACCACCAGGAGGCGAACGTGGCCGCCAGACCCGCCAGACCCGCTGGACGCGACAGGACCCACTATCTCTACATCGCGGTGATCGCCGCGGTGCTGCTCGGCATCGCCGTCGGCTTCGCCGCGCCCGGCACGGCCGTGGAGCTCAAGCCGCTGGGCACCGGCTTCGTGAACCTCATCAAGATGATGATCTCGCCGGTGATCTTCTGCACGATCGTGCTGGGCATCGGGTCGGTGCGCAAGGCCGCCAAGGTGGGCGCGGTCGGCGGTCTCGCCCTCGGCTACTTCATGGTGATGTCCACGGTGGCGCTGGCCATCGGCCTGGTCGTCGGGAACCTGTTGGAGCCGGGCAGCGGGCTGCACCTGACCGAGGCCGTCAAGCACGCGGGCGAGGCACAGGCCAAGGCCGGCGGGGCGCAGAGCACGCCCGAGTTCCTGCTCGGGATCATCCCGACCACGCTGGTGTCGGCCTTCACCGGCGGGCAGGTGCTCCAGACGCTGCTGGTGGCGCTGCTGTGCGGGTTCGCGCTGCAGGCGATGGGGAGTGCGGGCGAGCCGCTGCTGCGCGGTATCGGGCACGTGCAGAAGCTGGTGTTCCGGGTGCTGGCGATGATCATGTGGGCGGCGCCGGTGGGCGCGTTCGGCGCGATCGCGGCGGTGGTCGGCGCGACCGGGATCGATGCGCTGAAGTCCCTCGCCGTCATCATGATCGGCTTCTACACCACCTGCCTGCTGTTCGTGTTCCTCGTCCTCGGCACGCTGCTGCGGGTGTGCACCGGCGTCAGCGTCTTCGCCCTGCTGCGCTATCTGGGACGGGAGTTCCTGCTGATCCTGTCGACCTCCTCCTCCGAGTCGGCCCTGCCGCGGCTGATCGCGAAGATGGAGCACCTGGGGGTCTCCAAGCCGGTGGTCGGGATCACGGTGCCGACGGGCTACTCGTTCAACCTGGACGGGACGGCCATCTACCTGACGATGTCCTCGCTGTTCGTCGCGGAGGCGATGGGCAAGCCGCTCGCCCTCGGCGAGCAGGTCTCGCTGCTGCTGTTCATGATCGTGGCCTCGAAGGGCGCCGCCGGGGTCACCGGCGCGGGACTCGCCACGCTGGCGGGCGGACTCCAGTCGCACCGGCCCGAACTCGTCGACGGTGTCGGCCTGATCGTGGGCATCGACCGGTTCATGAGCGAGGCGCGGGCGCTGACGAACTTCGCGGGCAACGCGGTGGCGACGGTGCTGATCGGCACCTGGACGAAGGAGTTCGACCGCGAGCGGGCCGCCGAGGTCCTCGCGGGACGGCTGGAGTTCGACGAGACCTCGCTGGTCGACGACGGTCACGGGACGGCGGGCCTCCCCGTTCCCGGCCAGTCGGTCGGCGACAAGGACGGCGTACCGGCTTAGGCCTTACTGCCGGTACGCCGCCCACGGCCGGCCGGGCAGGGCTCGCCCCCACGGTGCCCCGCCCGGCCGGCCCTTCCCTGCCCGCGGACCCGACCGAATGTTTTCGGCCATTCGACCGACAACTTGCGTGCGGTAAAACTTACTTCCGCACCGGGGCACGGGTCTGACATCTTGCGTCCACCACTCGTTTCGTACGGCCCGGTAGCTGCCATCCGCACCACCGGGTCATCGGAGGACGCATTGATACCCCACATATCCAGCCGACCTCGCCGTACCCTCGTTCTGGGCGCCGCCCTCGGCGCCGCCCTGGCCTTCGGGGCCCCTTCGGCCATCGCCGGCACCCTGCCGGTCGTGCCGTCCGCCCCCCTGGCCGCCGCCAAGGCCCCGGCCGCGGCGTCGGCTTCCCAGAGTGCGACCTGGGTTGCCGGCACCCGTGCCTACCTCGTGATCACCGCTCCCGGTGACAGCTCGGCCGTGCGCGCGGCCGTCGCCGCCAACGGCGGCACCGTCTTCTCGAACTTCGACGCCATCGGCGTGATCGTCGCCCACTCGGCCTCCGCCGGCTTCGCCGACACGATGCGCGGCGTCAGCGGGGTCCAGCAGGTCGGCGCCACCCGTACCTCGGACGTGCCGGCCGACGCCTACAACCCGGCGCTGCCCGCCAACCCGGCCCAGGCGACGACCCCGGCCGGCGAGCCGGTCCGCGCCGACATGAGCCAGATCAAGGCGGACCAGGCCTGGGCCGTCACGACCGGCTCCCCCTCGGTGAAGGTCGGCATCCTCGACACCGGCGTGGACGACCAGCACCAGGACCTGGCGCCGAACTTCAACGCGGCCGACTCGGTCTCCTGCGCCTACGGCAAGCCCGACACCCGGGCCGGCGCGTGGCGTGACGTGGACACCCACGGCACGCACGTCGCGGGCACCATCGCGGCCGCCAAGAACGGCAAGGGCGTCGTCGGCGTCGCGCCCGGCGTGAAGATCTCCGCGGTCCGCGTCGCCGAGCCGGGCAACGCGTTCTTCTTCGCCGAGAACACCATCTGCGGCTTCGTGTGGGCCGGCGACCACGGCTTCAAGGTCACCAACAACAGCTACTACACGGACCCGTGGCAGTTCAACTGCCCGGACAACGCCGACCAGGCCGCCATCATCGAGGGCGTCAAGCGCGCCCAGGAGTACGCGGAGAGCAAGGGCTCGCTCCAGGTCGCCGCGGCGGGCAACGAGAACTACGACCTCGCCCACAAGACCACCGACAGCGCGAGCCCGAACGACTCGACGCCGGTCACCCGCACCATCACCAACGCCTGCCTGGACATCCCGACCGAGCTCCCCGGCGTGGTCACGGTCGCGGCCAACGGCACCGGAACCACCAAGGCCTCCTTCTCCAACTTCGGCCAGGGCGTGATCGACGTCGCCGCACCCGGCAGCGACGTCTACTCCACCCTCCCGGGCGGCAAGTACGGCTCCAAGAGCGGCACGTCGATGGCCACCCCGCACGTGGTGGGCGTCGCCGCGCTGATCGCCAGCGCCAACCCCGGCATCACCCCGGCGCAGATCCGCGACAAGCTGGCCACCCAGGCCAACGACATCGCCTGCCCCTCGGACAGCCGCTGCACGGGCACCACGGCCAACAACTCGTTCTTCGGCGAGGGCCAGGTCGACGCCCTGAAGGCGGTCGGCACCACCAACCCGCCCACCGGCAAGTACTTCGAGAACCTCGGCGACTTCGCCATCAACGACAACACGACGGTGGAGAGCCCGATCACCGTCAGCGGGGTCACCGGCAACGCGCCCGCCACGCTGAAGGTCGGCGTCGACATCAAGCACACCTACATCGGTGACCTGAAGGTCGACCTCGTCGCCCCCGACGGCTCCGTCTACACCCTGCACAACCGGGCCGGCGGCAGCGCCGACAACATCCTCCAGACCTACACCGTGAACGCCTCCTCCGAGGTCGCGGGCGGCACCTGGAAGCTCCGGGTCAACGACAACGCCGGCGGCGACACCGGCAAGATCGACGCCTGGAACCTCACCTTCTGAACCCGGGCACGGCACGCATGAGGCGCAGGCCGTCGGGGAGCGGACCCTTCCGCACCCCGGCGGCCTGCGCCGCGTACTACCGCGTGCGCAGCACGCAGTCCCCGCACAGCCCGCCGCCCGGCACCTTGTAGTACAGGCAGCAGCTGCGCCGGACGAAGGCGACCCCGAGCCCCTCCTCGTGGATGAACCGGCCCGTCCCGCCCAGCGCCCCGCCCTCGCCCAGCAGACCGGCCGCGAGCTCCACCGCCGCACCGCCCGGCACCCGGTCGAGCAGCACCCGCAGCGCCCCGACCAGCCCGGACGCCGCGTTCCCGCGCAGCACCTTCGGCGAGAGCCCGTAGCGCTCGCGCAGGGCCGCCCCGAGGCCGTCGAGGTTCCCGAGGACGCATCCGCCGAGCTCCGCCGCCGGCAGTGCCCCCTCACCGGGGTCGGGCAGCCACAGCTCCAGCGAGCCCGCGGCGGGCAGCCGCCACCACACCCGCGCGGCCGACAGGTCCGGCACCCGGCCGGACAGGGCGGCGCAGCCCAGCCCCAGCGACCACAGCCGCGAGGCGATCCCGAACTGCGCGGTCGACGCCGCGACACGGCCGGGGCCGCTGCCGATCCGCCGGCCGATCTCGGCGACGTACGGCCCGAGCAGCTCCCCGTACAGCTCCGCCAGCGGGCGGAAGCCCTCCCCCGGCGGCTCCTTGCCGTACGGCACGGTGAAGAACGGCCCCACCTGCGCCAGCCGGCCCAGTACGTCGTCCATGTCCATGTCGAGGATGATCTCAGGCGGCGGCCGCCCCACCGACCGGCCCTGCCCCCTCCGCGGCCCGTAGGCCGGCCCCCGCGGGCCGGGCGCCTCCACGGCCCGCCCGCTGCGCCCACCGGACCGCCGGGCCCATCGCGTACGAGGCGGCCAGCAGCACCGCGCCGAGCAGCAGCCAGCCCGGGATCCCCCACAGCAGGAGCAGCGAGGTCAGCACCGTCGGCCCCAGGGTCCGGGCGATGGGCACCCCGGTACCGAAGAACCCCTGGTACTGGCCCATGTGCGCGGCGGGCGCCAGCGCGAAGCCGATCTGCCAGGACCCGGCGGACTGCCGCATCTCCGCGTCCACCTGGAGCAGGGCGCCCGCCACGAGCAGGGCCGCGGCCGCCCAGCCCGCACCGGGCAGCGCCGAGAGGGCGAACACGGCGCACGAGGCGGCCATGACCAGCCCGGAGATCCGCAGGGCCCGCCGCGCCCGGTCCAGGTCGGTCACCGGCCCGGCCATGCGCACCTGGAACAGCATCACGGCGCCGGTGTTGAGCACGAACAGCGCCGAGGCCAGCCAGCCGGGGGCGCTGGTCCGCTCCACGATCCACAGGGGGATCCCCAGGCTCAGCAGCGGCATCCGCAGCAGCAGGACCGCGTTCAGCAGGGTGACGAGCGCGTACGGCCGGTCGCGCAACACCGCCAGCCGTGGCTCCCCCGCCGCCCGCTGCGGTACGGGGGTGACCGCGGGCAGCGAGAGCAGGAGGGCCGCGCAGACCAGGAAGCTCACCGCGTCCAGGGCGAGGGCCGCCAGGTAGGCCCGCTCGGTGCCGGCGCCCAGGGCGATCCCGCCCAGCGCCGCGCCGAGCGCGAGGCCCGCGTTGAGCACCGACTGCAGGTGGGCCAGGACGCCGGTGCGCTGTCCGGGGGCGACGAGCCCGGCGAGGAGGGCCTGCCGGGCGGCGGCCAGCCCGCACTGGGCGGTGGCGTAGGCGGTGACGGCGAGCAGGAAGGCCCCGTAGGAGCGGATCACCAGGAAGGAGGCGACGGAGGCGGCGGTGGCCAGGGCCAGCAGCACGGAGGTGCCGCGGGGGCCGCGCCGGTCGGCCAGGGCCCCGAGCGGCACGCCGGCGACCGATCCGACGGCCCAGGCGAGGGTCAGGCCCAGGCCGATCCGGGCGGGTGAGAGCCCGACCACACCGGTGAAGTACAGGGCCGAGCACACGTAGTAGGCGCCGTCTCCGACGGAGTTGCTCAGCTGGGCGGCAGCCAGGCGGCGGGGCGCTCCGGGCGGGGGCAGGATGCGTGTCGTCACCCGCTCATGAGATCACTGGAATGGCCCATTCCAGGGGTCCAATCACCCCTCTCGGGCATGGGCCACTTGAGGACGCGGACCGGTCCGGACGGGGCAGTCGCCTCCCCCGCCGAACCGACCCGCCGGGGCCGCCCCGCCGGCGCCCGCACGTTCGATGCTTAAGGCTCCCGAGTCGGACCACCGGATCGGCTGCGCAACCGGCCGGCGGGGGCGCGTACGGGCCCATGCGGGTCGGGTCGCATTGTCGCAGGTCAGAGGTGATCGCGAGGTAAACGGAAGCCGTCGGGACCGCCGTCCGGGGCGTCGTCGGAAAACATGGCCGCGGCGTTGCCATTCAGGGGGTTCAAGAGAGGACATTAAGGGGCTACATTGAGGCACTCGCGCTTCACCTGACAGCCCGTTGCCTTTCACCCGCGTTTTGCGCGGGGGGTGACCTCGGAAGCGCACACTGTGCAACCACCCCACCGCCCAGAAGGACCGAAGGCTCCGTGCCCGTACCCGTACTTCTCGCCGGCCGCTCCGTGCGGCTCGAGCCCCTCGCCCCGCACCACGTCGAGGCCTTGGCCACGGCCGGGGCCGAGGATCGTACGACTTACGCCTTCACCCCCGTACCCCATGGGGTGCAGGCGTCCCACGAGTACATCGAACGCGCCCTCGCCGACCAGGCGGCGGGCCGATCGCTCCCGTTCGCGGTGGTCAGAGCCGCGGACGGCCTGGTTGTCGGTTCGACCCGGTTCCTGGAGCTGGACTACTGGCAGGGGCCGCTGGTGTGGCCCGCCGTGCCGGGCGTCCCCTTCGGCGATCCGGCGACGGCGATCCCCGATGCCGCCGAGATCGGCAACACCTGGCTGTCCCCGAGCGCCCAGGGCACCGGCATCAACACCGAGGCGAAGCTGCTCATGCTGCGCCATGCCTTCGAGACCTGGGGCGTGCGGCGGATCTCGCTGCGCGCGGACGCCCGCAACGTGCGTTCACGGGCCGCGATGGAGCGGCTCGGGTTCACTCCCGAAGGGGTCCGCCGGGCCCATTCGCGGGGGCTGGACGGAGCCGTGCGGAGCACCGCCTTCTACTCGATCCTGGACGAGGAGTGGCCGGCCGTGCGGTCGATCATCGAGCTGCGGCTCTCGGCGCGGGCGCCGCGCAAGCGGCGGCGCAAGACGCTCATCCCGGCGTAACGGTCCTGCGCAGGTCCGACGGAACGGTCCTGCGCAGGTCAGGCGTACCGGGTGGGACACATGACGCACGGCCCTCGGGCCGGCCCCGCGGCATCAGCCGAGGAAGGCCGGGGCGAGGGCCGATGTCATCAGCCGCGCCGGCGCGCCGCTGCCGTCGGCCGGGACGGTGTACAGGTCGGCGCCGAAGTCTCCGGGCAGGGAGTAGACGACGTTCCTTTCGTCCGTCCACACCACCTGGTCGTCCACGCTGCGCTCCTCGGCGAGCGGGGTCTCCTGCATGGAGGCCAGGTCCAGGGCGTACAGCCGCCAGGGGGCGTCGTCCGGCAGGCCCTGCACCCGCTTCTTGAACACCAGCCGGGTCCCGTCGGGCGACAGCGAGGGGCATTCGAGGTTCTCGCGCAGGGTGGTCACCGTGCGCTCGGCGAGGTCGCCGCGGACCAGGTGGGTGCGGCCGCCGGTGGCGAGCGTGGCGTAGAAGGTCCGCTCGTCGGAGGCGAAGGTCACACCCCAGAAGTTCACGTCGGCGTTGCGGTAGGTCTTGCCGTCCTTGCGGATCGTGAAGTCCTCCAGCGAGCCCTCCAGCCGGCCGGTGCGCAGGTCGAGCAGCGAGGTGCGGGTGGAGAAGTTCGTCCCCGCATAGCTGTCCCCGCCGACGAAGACCGTCCAGGCGGCGAGGTGCCCGCCGGGCGAGACCCGGGCCCGGGTGGGGATGCCGGCCAGCGGGTAGGCGGCAGTCTCCTTCAGGGCGGCGTCGAGGACGACGGCCCGGTAGCCCTCCTGGACCCCGCCCTTGTCGGCCTGGAGGCAGATCCCGGTGCCGGCCGCGGAGTGGAAGCGCAGGCAGCTCACCCCCGAGGCGGTCCGGGGGCCGCCCGGCGCGTCCGCGGGGACGGTGGCGAGCTCGTCGCGGTGCGGGCCCCAGGCCATGTTGCGGAAGACGATGCGCCGCCCGCCGCCGCCTGAGGCGAGGGAGACCGTGCCCCGGCTGACCTGCGGGCCGCCGGCCTGGGGCTGGTTCTTCTCCTCGGCCCGGGAAGAGGCCCGTACGACGGCGAGCACACCCACGGCGGCGAGCAGGACGACGGCGCAGACGAGGATCAGGATGCGGCGTGGGAGGGTCATGGGGGCCTTTCGGGGACGGGGGGAGCTTCGAACGCCCGGACGCCGCGCGGCTCGGCGTCCGGGGTCTCAGGTACCGGAGCCGGCGGCGGCGTCTGCGGCGGCTTCGGCGGCTTGGCCGTCCGCCGGGCGCAGCCGCAGGCAGAGCGCGACGACCACGGCCAGCAGGACGGCCGCGGTGGCGAGTGCGGGGCGGGCGCCCCACACGGTCCAGGCGGCGCCGAAGCCGAGGGAGGCGGCGAAGCGCGCGAGGGCCTGCCCGGTCTGGACGAGGGCGAGGCCGCCGCCGCGGTGTTCCTCGGGCACGGCTCCGGCGGCCGCGGCCATCAGGACGCCGTCGGTGGCGGCGTAGAAACCGCCGTGCAGCAGGAGCACCGCGTACGGCAGCGCCGGGTGGTGCCCCCCGGCCAGGAGGAGTCCGTACGCGGCGAGCAGCGCGAGGTGGCCGCCGAGGAAGACCCGCCAGCGGCCGATCCGGTCGGCGAGCCGGCCGAGCGGCAGGGCGAGCAGGAAGAAGGCGGCGGCCGTGCCGAGCGGGAGCAGGGCGAACCAGCGGTCGGCGATCCCGGTGGCGCGCTGCAGCAGCAGGAAGACGAATGCATCGCTCACGGTGCACAGCCCGAGCAGCAGGGCGCACAGGGCGGTGCGGCGCAGGTCGTGCAGGCCCAGCAGGCCGAGGGCGGCCCGCAGCGAGACGGGTTCGGCGGCGGCCGAGGGCGCGGTGCGCCGGCCCGGGACGAACAGCACCAGGACGAGCACGCCGAGGGCGGCGACGCAGGCGCTGACGGTGAAGACGGCGTCGTACCCGTCGGCGGTGCCGCGCAGGATCAGGAAGGCCAGGAGCGGCCCGATCAGGGCGCCGGCGGTGTCCATGGCCCGGTGGACGCCGAAGGCCCGGCCGCGGTCCTGCGGGGTGGAGGCCAGCGAGATCAGCGCGTCGCGCGGGGCGGTGCGCAGGCCCTTGCCGGTGCGGTCGAGCGCGAGCACGGCGCCGATGGCGGGCAGGGTGTGCGCGAGCAGCAGCAGCGGTTTGCAGGCGGCGGAGAGGCCGTAGCCCAGGCCGGCGAGGGTCTTGTGGCGGCCGAACCGGTCGCCGAGGTGGCCGCCGGTGAGCCGGACGAGGGCGCTGATGCCGTTGTAGAGCCCGTCGAGCAGGCCGAAGCCGAGCGGGGACAGGCCGAGCCCTGCGACGAGGTAGAGCGGGAGCACGGCCGTGACCATCTCGGAGGAGACGTCGGTGATGAGGCTGACCGTGCCGAGGGCGAGCACCGTGGGGGCGAGCGCGGCGCGCCGCCCCGGGCTGGTGCCCGGGGCGACGGCCGGCGGCTCGGGGGTCACGGCGGGCGCGGGGGTGCCGCGACTGTCCGCAACGTACATGGTCAGGACGCCCAGATCCCCGTGATGTCCTTGGCGGTGGCGGCGTTCCCGGCGTGGGTGGTCAGACCGGCCAGGCCCTCGAGGGTGCGCAGCATGTCGTAGTGGTTGTAGGTGGTGGCCGACGTGCTGCCGGGGGTGACGGGCTGGCCGTACAGGACGGTCGGGATCTTGTTGCCGGAGAGGCGGTTGTCCTCGTCGAAGGTGACGACGAGGAGGCTGTTGTGGGTCTTGGCCCAGTCCGCGTAGGCCTTGAGGTTGTTCTTGAGCCAGGTGTCGCCGGTGCCGACGGAGCAGTCGTGCATGTCGTTGCACAGGTCCGGGACGACGAAGGACACCTTGGGCAGGGTGGTGAAGTCCGTCGGGAACTGGCCCATGGTCTTGGCCGAGCTCGTCGGCACGTTGGAGAACGCGAACCAGGGGTTGTGCTTGCGGGCGTACTTGCCGCTGCTGCAGGTGGTGGAGCCCTGGCTCGGCAGGCCCTCGTTGTAGCTGGCCCAGGTCTTGCCGGCGGCGATCAGCTCGGAGGCGAGGTTGGGGGCGGAGCTGAAGCCGGGGGTGTAGCAGCTGTCGTCGGTGCGGCCCTGGTTGGAGCCCGAGAAGAGCTGGAGGTAGTTGGGCTGGCTGGGGTGGGTGATGCCGAAGGAGTTGGTGAGGTTGGCTCCCCCGCTCTTGAGGGAGTTGATGTACGGGGCGCTGGAGCTGCCGATGACCTGGCTGTAGGCGTGGTTCTCGAAGACCACGACGACGACGTGGTCGGGGGCGGGGAGTCCGGCCGCGTGTGCGGGCTGGGCATTGCCGAGGGCGGCCCACAGGGCGGTGCCGGCGGCGGTGAGGCCGAAGGCGGTGGCGAGGGCGGTCTTGCGGCGGGACCATGAAGAGGTCATGCCAAACACGGGGGTACCTCCGGGCAGGGGGAAACAGGTTCTGGGCGGCGGCGCGCAGGCACCATACGCCGGGCCATGTGCATGGGCCAGGGACGGCGGGCCAACACCTCGGGAACTCCGGTCGGCCTCCGGGTGTTCGGCAACGGCCACCCCCAGAGCTGGCCAAGAGGTGGAAAAGAGGGAACCGCGGACCGCGTAGGCTCATCCTTCAAACGGAAAAGAGACCACCCCCCGACGGGGCAGCACCAGCCGGAGAGCAACCGCACATGTCGTACTCACCCGAACGACAGCACCAGCCGTACCGGTCGGAAGGGCAGTACCAGCAGCAGCCCTACGGCAACTCGTACGCGCAGACGTACGAGCCCCAGCAGCAGTACGAGCCCCCGTACGGGCCACCGCAGCCCCGGTACGACGGATTCGAGCCCGAGGACGAACCGCGCCGCCCCCGCCGGGGCCGGCGCTGGCTCATAGCCATCGTCTCCGTGCTGGCTCTCCTCGGCATAGCCGCCGGCGTGATGTGGCACTTCGAGATACCCCCCTTCACCGACAAGGGCAAGGACGTCTCCTTCGGCAAGCCCGCCGGCGGCAAGGCGGCCGAGGCCCCCAAGCAGAACCCGAACTCCAAGGCCCTGATGCCCACGGGCCCGAAGGCCGAGTTCAAGAACTCGATGACCCTGAACGACGGCACGCACGTGGCCGTCACCACACTGGACGGCAAGAAGTCCGGCTTCAAGGGCAAGGTCTGGGTCTGGGCGCCCAAGGAGTACGACGACCCCAAGTTCGCCAAGAGCGGGTTCCCGGTCATGATCGCCCTGCCGGGCGGCGCCGGCTACCCCAGCAACTACTGGATGGGCACCGACCTGGGCCTGCAGACCAGCATCAGCAAGTGGTACGCGGAGGGCAAGAGCAAGCCCTTCCTCCTGGCGATGCCGGTGCTCAACCCCTCCGGTGACGAGAAGGGCATCTACTGGGACGGCTCCGACATCCCCAACCAGCCCAAGATGGGGACCTGGCTGACCGAGGACGTCCCGGACCTGATGAAGGCGAACTTCCGCACCATCAAGTCCCGTGACGGCTGGGCCTTCATGGGCTCCTCCACCGGCGGCTTCGCGAGCCTGAAGGCCGTCCTGAAGCACCCGGACAAGTTCAAGGCCGCCATCTGCTCCGGCCCGGACGTCGTGCCCGACTCCTCGCTGTGGAAGGGCTTCGAGAAGGAGAAGGCCGAGAACAACCCGGAGGTGCTGGCGAAGGCCCTCATCGACAAGAAGGGCCCGGACGTCTACCTCGCCTTCCAGGTCGGCGACAACGAGAGCAACAAGAAGACCCTGCCCGACGTGCAGAAGTGGATCGCCACCTACGGCAAGGGCCCGGTCCACACCAGCATGAGGGTCATCCCCGGCGGCCAGCACAACGCCAAGACCTACGTCCCCAACATGGGCGAGGGTCCGATCCAGTTCATCAGCAAGGTCATGGAAGGACCGGTGGAGTGACCTCCACCTCCACCTCCGCCTCCGCCTCTGCCTTCGCATCCTGAGCGCCAGCACGAGCACGCAGCGGCCCGCCGAACACCATCGGCGGGCCGTCGCCGTTCCAGGCGGGCCAGCCCGGGTCCCCGGCCACGGCGAAGCGCACCCACGCCGCGTGCATCCGGTCGGCGAGCTCCTGCGGGGCGTCCGGGCCGGCCAGCCACGCCGACTCCGGTACGGAGAGGGTGTCGAACACGAAGCCCAGCTCCAGGGCGTGGCAGGAGCCCAGGCCCGGCACCCCGGAGGGCCACGCGAACTCGTACACGAAGCTGGGGGCCGAGCGGCGCGCCCCGGCGAGCCGGCGCAGCGGGTCGCGCAGCAGCCGCTCGGTCAGCAGCTGGCCCGCGAGCTCGGCCGGGCCCGCGCCCGGCAGTGCGGCGCGCAGCGCCCGTACCGCGGCCCGGTCCTTGCCGCTGCGGGCCCGGGCGAGCACCACGGTGAGTGGGCCGAACCGGTCCAGCAGCCGCAGCGCGCCGGTGGGGGCGAGCCAGAGCCGGTACTCCTCGCTGGTCCAGCCCAGCAGCAGCGGCACGTCGTCGCGGGCGGCCGCCGCCTCCAGCGGGTCGGCGGGCAGCGTGTCCGGGTCGGCCACCAGGCCGAAGGCGGGCCCGGCGACCAGAGGGCTGGAGCGGCGCAGCACGGCGCCCTGCGCGGCGAGCAGGTCGGGCAGGGGAACCTGCGCGAAGGCCCCGGCGGTCGCGGGCACCTTCAGCAGGGAGGCCATCCGCCGGACCACGGCGCGCACCCGCTCGCGCGGCAGTACCTCGGGGGCGCCGCTCTGCAGGGCGGCCTGCGCGAACAGGCCGGTCGCGCGGGGGGCGGCCAGCAGGGCGCCGGTGCTGATGGCGCCGGCGGACTCGCCGAAGACCGTGACGCGGGCGGGGTCCCCGCCGAAGGCCTCGATGTTCTCCCGCACCCAGGTCAGGGCGGCGATCTGGTCGAGGAGGCCCCGGTTGGCGGGGGCGTCGGGGAAGAGCCCGTAGCCGAGGACCCCGAGCCGGTAGTTGGCCGAGACGAGCACGACGCCGTCGCGGGCGAAGGCGGTGCCGTCGTAGACGGGGACGGCCGAGGAGCCCCGGGTGAGGGCGCCGCCGTGCAGCCACACCATGACGGGCAGCCGGGCGCCGGGAGCGGGGGCCGGGGTCCACACGTTGAGGTTGAGGCAGTCCTCCCCGGGGACCTCCGGGTCGGGCAGCAGCGCGGCGAAGGTCGGCGGGTAGGGCACCTTGGGCGCGGTGGGCCCGTAGGCGCCGGCGTCGCGCACGCCGTCCCAGGCGGCCGGGGGCTGCGGCGCGGCGAACCGCAGCGCGCCGACGGGCGCGGCGGCATACGGGATGCCCAGGAAGACCGCGGTCCCGCCCGGGCCGGTGCGGCCCTCGACCACCCCGTGTCCGGTCCTGACCCGGGGCCGGCCGCTGCCGCCCGCTGCGCTCATGGTGTCGTGCTCCCGCCGGTCGCCGGTTGCGGCTGCGGGCCCCTGGGCCGCGTGTGCCGCGTGTGTCGCGCGTGTCGCGTCGTCTCTGTGCGCACGGTCGCACAGCCCTGCGAGGGGTGACAAGGCGTGACCCGGTCCCGGCGGGTCCGGGTTGGACCGGCATGCGACCTCCCACGTACGACCTCCCCCGCCGGGCCCGCTCCCTCCTGTCGGCCGGTCCGGGCCCCCTGCTGTCCGTACCCCTGCTCCTGCTCGCGGCCGCCGCCGGCCCGGCGCAAGCCGCCTCGGGGGCCGATTCCGGAGCCGACTTCCAGTACGTCAACCAGCGCGACAGGGTCGAGGTGCTGAGCTCGCCGCGGGGCTGCGTGGAGGCCAGGGGCGGCGGCGCCCGGGGCGTGGCCAACCGGACCACCGGCACGGCGACCCTCTACCCGCTGGCGGGCTGCAAGGGCACCCCGCTGGCGGTGCTCCCGCCCGGCGGAGGCGGCCAGATCACGCCGCGGTTCGCCTCGGTGCGATTCGACTTCACCACGACGGCCCAGCGGCCGTGACCCCTGGGCTCCGGTGGCGTTGTACGCCATGTCAAATGCCGCAGATCTTGCGGCGCCCCCCATCTCACGAGGAGATCTTGATGTTGCGTATCGCGAAGGCAGTCGCCGTCACCGCTGCCGCCGGTAGCGCCCTGGCCGCCGGTGCGGGTCTGGCCGTCGCCGATGCCGGAGCCACTGGTGCGGCCATCGGCTCGCCCGGTGTCGTGTCGGGCAACGTCGTCCAGGTTCCGGTGCACATCCCGATCAACGTGTGCGGCAACACCGTGAACGTCACCGGGCTGCTGAACCCCGCGTTCGGCAACGTCTGCATCAACCAGTCCGGTGGCGAGAAGCACTACACCGAGGGCTACGGCGACTGATCCGGATCGCCTGACGAGCCGGCTGCCGGCCCGCTGCTGACGGGCTGAAGCGAGGGCCCCCGCCACACGGCGGGGGCCCTTCGCGCAGCAGCCGGTCGTACGCAGGTGTCATTCGTAGCGGTACAGCCCCTGGTGGCCGAGCATCTCGCGCGGGGTGATGTCCCACGGCGGCATCGGCTCGTCCAGGGAGAGCACCCGGCCGTGCTGGAGGTCGCCCAGGGGCAGCGGTGCGGCGGGCAGGTAGCCGGAGCCGGGGTGCTGCCGCTGCCAGCGGTCCCACAGCAGGTCCACGAACGCGTGGTGCAGCCAGAACGCGGGGTCATTGGGCGCGGCCCCGCCCGTCATGTGGCCGCCGATCCACTGGTGGACCTTGTTGTGGTTGCGCCAGCGCTCGCTCTTCGGCGCGGCCCAGCCCTCCAGCTTGTTGCGGAACCCGCCGTCGCGCGCCGTGGAGTTCCAGGGGTTGGTGTCGTACACCGGGTCGTCCAGGGCCCACTGGAGTTCGGCCGCGGTGGGCAGCTTGACCGGGCTCTGCGGCCGGCCGAGGTTGCGGGTGAGGAAGCGGGCCTCCGAGAAGCCGACCCGGATCTCCCAGTTGCCCTGGCGGTGGGCGAACGGGCCGGTCATCACCTGGCGGTCGCCCTCTCGGCCGGTGCCGCCGAGGAAGTCCTCCGCCCACAGGGAGGAGGCCGGGCTGTTGTCCGTGGTCCAGTCCCAGTACGGGACGCTCACGCCCGGGGCGACGTCCTGGAGCAGCCGTTCGAACTCCAGCAGGTAGCGGCGGTGCCAGGGGAAAAACGACGGCGCCATGTGCCCGACGCGGAGTTTGGTCTCCTTGTCGGGCACGAAGTACTTCTCGTGTGTGCGCACCAGGTCGTCGTACGCGCCGGTGCGCTTGAGCTCCAGCACCGCTGCCGTGAACCGCCTCTTCTGGGCGCTGGTCAGGTTCCGCTGGTTCTGCCTGGTGTACAACGCGGGGCTCCTCCCGTTCCGTGCGTCAGCCGTGGTGCGGGGCGGCGAGTGCGAGCTGGGTGGTGCCGAGTTCGTCGACGGCGGCGCGGGCGAGTTCCAGCGGGGTGGCGAAGGACTCGAAGTGGTTGATGCCGCTCAGGTAGCTGCCGTCGGCGCGCTGCATCACGTGCAGCGGGCGGCCGTCGATGCGCACGCCGGCCGCGCTGACGGAGATGTGCCGGCCGCGGTAGGTCTCCTCGGCGAGGGGGGCCGGGGTGACGGTCTGGCGGGGGCGGCGGGCGCGCAGTACGGGTGCCAGGGCCGCGGCGGTGCCGGCGAGCACCGCCGCGGTGAAGGCCGTACGCAGGACCGCGCGGCGGGTGGGTGGTGCCCAGGCGGATGCGGATGCGGATGCGGCGTGCATACGTTCTCTCCCTCGCTCGGTGGTGGTGCGCTACGGGGTCTAACGCGGCGCGGCGGGGGAGGTCACCTCGGCGGGGCGGGGTGCTTCCGGAAGAGCGTGGTGGGGTGGAGCCGGCCCTGCGGTTCGGTGGCGTGGTCCGGGATCGTCCCCGCCCCGGTCCGGCCGGCGCAGCGGTGGACGTGCTCGGCGCCGCTGCCGGCCTGGGTGTCGAGGACCCCGGCCCGGGCGACCGCCGCCTCGCCCGCGGCGACTGGGACCAGGGTCCGGCGCATCCAGCCCGCCGACTCCCGCCGACGCCTGGGACCGGGGTCCCGCACATCCAGCTCGCCGACTCCCGCCGACGCCCTGGGACGGGGTCCGGCAAATTCAGCCTCGCCGGCGCTTCAGGCGCGGGGTCTGGGGCAGCGCCCCAGAAGCCCAGCCGACTCCCGCCGACACCCTGAGGCCGGCACCTGGCCATCCCGACTCCCGCCGACACCTGGGACCGGGGTCCCGCACATCCAGCCTCGCCGGCGTTTGAGTGGGGGTCCCCCCGGACGAAGTCTGGGGGAGGGTCCGGGCAGAGCCCGGTGCCCGGCGGAGCCGGGTTTCTCCCCCAGCTACCGCTGGGAGGTGCCCCCAGGGGCTCCGCTCCAGACCCCGCGCCTCAAACGCCGGCGAGGCTGGAATGTGCCGGACCCCCGCTTCGAAAGGGCGGGGGACGGGATGCTCCCACCACGGGCGAAAGCGGCGGGCCGGGATGCCCCGCCCGGGTGAAAGCGGGGGCCGGAATAGCCCGCCTGCGCGAAAGCGAGGGTGGCAATGCCCCGCCGGGCGCGAAAGCTGGGGCCGGGATGCCCCGCCCGGGGTGAAGGCTGGATGGGATGGCCCGGGCCGCGCGCCACCCTGCCGGGGCTGGGGGCGGTGGCCCTCGAAGGCGGGGTCGGTGGTGGAAGGCAGGTTACGGGGCCGGGAGTTCGGCGAAGTCGGCGACCAAGGCATGGTGGTGGCCCGTGGTGCCGAGGGCGAGGGCGTCGGCCTTGGCCCGCTTGAGGTAGAGGTGCGCCGGGTGCTCCCACGTCATCCCGATGCCGCCGTGCAGCTGGACGCACTCCTCGGCCGCCCTCACCGCCACCCCCGAGCAGTACGCCTGGGCCACGGCCACCGTGAGCGGCGCGTCCGGCGAGGCGGTGGCGAGGGCGTCGGCCGCGGCCCGCGCCGCCGCCCGCGCGGAGGCGACGTCCAGCCACAGCCGGGCGAGCCGGTGCTTGATGGCCTGGAAGGAGCCGACGGGCCGGTTGAACTGGTGCCGGGTCCGCAGGTACGACACCGTCTCCGTCAGGCACCACTCGGCCAGCCCCAGCTGCTCCGAGGCGAGCAGCCCCGCCCCCGACAGCAGGGCCCCGGCCACGGCCGCCCGGGCCGTGGCCGGGTCGGCGAGCCGGATGCCCTGCGCCCGGTCCAGGGTGACGTCGGCGAGCGGCCGGGTCAGGTCCAGCGGCACGAGCGGGTCGAGCGAGACGGCGGAGGCCTCGACGGCGTGGAGCCCGGTGTCGGCGAGGACCAGCAGCACGTCGGCGGCCACGGCGTCCGCCACGGAGGTCACCTGCCCGGTCAGGATCCCGCCGCCCGCGTCCCGTACGGCGGCGGGCAGCGGCGCCCCCGGCGCGAGCGTCAGCGGCACCGCCGGCACGCACACCCGCCGCCCCGCGGCCAGTTCCCGTACCAGCGCGGCGGCTTCGGCCCCGTCGCAGCCCAGCAGCACCTCGGTCGCCAGGACCGCGCTGGTCAGGTAGGGGGCGGGGGCGACGGCCCGCCCCAGCTCCTCCAGGACCACGGCCGCCTCCCGGTGGCCGGCGCCCTGGCCGCCGAGCTTCTCCGGCACGAGCAGCCCGGCCGTGCCGATGCCGGCGGCGAGGGTGTGCCACAGGGCCGGGTCGTGGGGCCGGCCGGTCTCGACGCGGGCGAGCACGGCGGCGGGCGGGCACCGGTCGGCGAGCAGGTCCCGGACGGAGGCGCGCAGGTCGTCCTCGGTGTCGGAGTACAGCAGGCCGAGCGAGGCATTTGTCATCGGGCCAGGTCCTTCCAGGCGAGGTCCTTGTCGTCGCGCGGTTCGGCGGGCAGCCCGAGGACGCGTTCGGCGACGATGTTGAGCAGGATTTCGCTGGTGCCGCCCTCGATGCTGTTGCCCTTGGCGCGCAGGTAGCGGTAGCCGGCGTCGCGCCCCGTGAAGTCGACGAGCTCGGGCCGGCGCATCGTCCAGTCCTCGTACACCAGGCCCTCCTCGCCGAGGAGTTCCACCTCCAGGCCGCTGATCTCCTGGTTGAGGCGGGCGAAGGCGAGCTTCATCCCTGAGCCCTCGGGGCCGGGCTGCCCGGCGGCCAGCTGCTGGCGCAGCCGCTCGCCGGTGAGCCGGGCGACCTCGGCCTCGACCCACAGGTGCAGCAGCCGCTGGTGCAGGGCGTGCGTGCGCAGCCCGGGGCGTTCGCGCCAGGCGGCGGCGACCGGGGCGATCATGCCGCCCTCGCGGGGGATGCGCATGCCGCCGATCGAGACGCGCTCGTTCATGAGGGTGGTCCGGGCGACCTCCCACCCCTGGCCGACGGCGCCGAGCCGGTGGCTGTCGGGGATGCGGACGCCGGTGAGGAAGACCTCGTTGAACTCGGCCTCGCCGGTGATCTGGCGCAGCGGCCGGACCTCGACGCCGGGGGCGTCCATGTCGCACAGGAAGTAGGTGATGCCCCGGTGCTTGGGCAGGGCCGGGTCGGTGCGGGCGATGAGGATGGCCCAGCGGGCGGTGTGGGCGCTGGAGGTCCACACCTTCTGTCCGTCCACCACCCACTCCCCCGCCGCCTCGTCGAGGACGGCCCGGGTGCCGAGGGCGGCGAGGTCGGATCCGGCTCCGGGCTCGCTGAAGAGCTGGCACCAGACCTCCTCGCCGACCCACAGGGGGCGCAGGAAGCGCTGCTTCTGCTCCTCCGTGCCGTAGGCGAGGATCGTGGGCGCTGCCATCCCGAGGCCGATGCCGATGCGGCGCGGGTCGTTGTCGGGGGCGCCGGCGGCCTCCAGTTCGGCGTCGACCACGGCCTGCAGGGAGCGGGGCGCGCCGAGCCCGCCGAGGCCCTCGGGGTAGTGGACCCAGGCGAGGCCGGCGTCGAAGCGGGCCCGCAGGAAGGCGGTGCGGGGGGTATCGGCGGGCGGGTGCGCGGCGAGGAGGTCGCGGACCCGGGCGCGCAGGGCGTCGGCGGTGGCGGTCACCGTCGGGCACCTCCGTCCAGGGCCGGTACGACGACCAGCCGGCCGCTGGTGGTGCCGTCGGCCACGCGCTGCACGGCGTCGGCGGCCGCGGCGAGCGGGAGGCGTTCGCTGACCAGCGGGGTGACGGCGCCTTCGGCGGCGAGCCGGGTGAGCTCGGTGTGGCAGGCGAGGATCGCGGCGGGGTCCTTGGCGGCGTACAGGCCCCAGTGCAGGCCGAGGATGGAGTAGTTCTTGACGAGGGCGTGGTTGAGGGCGGGGGTGGGCACGGTGCCGCCGGCGAAGCCGACGACGACGATCCGGCCCTCGAACGCCACGCACTTGGTGGAGGCGGCGTAGGCGTCGCCGCCGACGGGGTCGTAGACGACGTCGGCGCCGCGGCCGCCGGTGAACTCCTTGACCCGCGCCGCGATGTCCTCGGTCGTGCGGTCGAGGACCAGGTCGCAGCCGAGCTCCTCGGCGGTGCGGGCCTTGGCCTTGCCGCCGACGACCCCGATGACGGTGGCCCCGGCGGCCTTGCCGAGCTGGACGGCGGCGCTGCCGACGCCGCCGGAGGCCGCGTGGACGAGCAGGGTCTCGCCCGGCTGGATGCGGGCCCGGCGGTGCAGGCCGAACCAGCCGGTCTGGTAGCCGATGTGCAGGGCGGCGGCCTCGGCGTCGTCGAGGCTGTCGGGGGCCGGCAGCAGGGCGCGGGCCGGGGCGGTGACGTACTCGGCGAAACCGCCGTGCGGCAGGCTCGGGTTGGCGATGACGCGGCGGCCGTCCTCGGTCTCGCCGCAGATCTCCACCCCGGGGGTGAAGGGCAGCGGCGGCCGGATCTGGTACTGGCCGCGGGCCAGCAGCGCGTCGGGGAAGTTGACGTTCGCCGCGAGGACCTTCAGCCGCACCTCCCCCTCACCGGGGACGGGTTCGGGAACCTCCTCGAGGCGCATGGCCTCGCGGGGTTCGCCGGGGGTGTGCACTCGCCAAGCCTGCATCCGGGGCCTCCAGCCGCCGTCGAGGAACCACGCTCCGCGGGCATACTAAGCAGTCGCTTGCCCATCTGTGAACCGCCCCCGGACGCGAAGGCCGCCCCCGCTCGCCCCGCCCGAACGAATCCGGACACCGGCGGCGGCGTCCGATGTCAGTACCCGGTGCGAGCATCTCCCCATGTCTTTCGCCGATCTGACGCTCGCCCACTGGCGCACCCTCGACCTGCCGGCCGCCCGGCGCCTCGCCGACGACGCGGCCGCGCGGGTGGGCGGCCGGGTCACCCATGCCGGGACCGTGGCCGCCTCGGGCGGACCGCTGCACCGGGTGCGCATCGAGCGCGGCGGACAGGAGTTCGCCCTGGTCCCCGGCGGGACGGTGCGGCTCGGCTTCGACCCGGACGCCTGGCGGCCCACGGCCGAACAGGCCGTGTCGTACGCCGAGAGCCTGGAGGAGGGCTTCGCGTACGAGCCGGACCTCAGGGCCCATCTTGCCGGGCAGCTCAGCCCCGTACGGCAGGTGGCGCTCGCGGCGGTGCTGGTGGCCGTGGAGGACGAGCCGCTGGAGGGACCGCCCGCCGAGGTGCCGGCCCTGCTGGCGCGGCGGGGGCTGCGGATGCCGAGCGCCGACGAGTGGGAGCACGCCTGCGGGGCCGGGGCGGGGACGCTGTTCCGGTGGGGCGACACCTGCCCGCTCGACGAGGCCCCGTACGGCACCGCCGGCCCCGCCGGGCCGCGGCGAACGCGTTCGGGCTGCGCATCGCGTACGACGCGTACGGCGCCGAGCTGAGCGCGGGCACCGGAGCCGTCCACGGCGGCGACGGCGGCGAGGCCGTCTGCGGCGGCTACGGGAGCCTGCTGGCCTGGCTGCCGCTGGCCACGGCCCAGCGCAACCCCGCGATGGCCGAGTTCGTGCACGGCCCGGACGGCGAGGACCTGTGGCCGGACTTCTCCACCCGGCCTGTGCTCGACCTGCGGTGAGGGGCGGACGCGGGGCGCGGGCCCCGGCCGCGGCTCAGCGGACCGGTCCCGCGCACCCGGGGTCCCATTCCTTACGGAAAGGCGCGATCAGCGCTGGAAGAGTTCGAAGGTTATTGCCGGGCGGCCGCCGAAGCGGGTGCCCGCCTGCTCGGCGAGTCCGCTCAGGAAGTTGCGGCAGTACTCCTCCGGGTCCTGGTCGGTGAGGACCTCGATGTACGCCTTGTGCTCCATCAGCGACTTGATCGAGCGCTCCATGCCCGGCCCGGCGTCCGCCGCGTGCGTCGGGGTCGAGGAGCCCGCCACCGCGACCCAGCGCACCCCGTTCCACGGCTCCAGGCCCTGCTCCGTGCGCAGCTCGGGGAAGATCCACCGGTTGCCGGCGTCGGCGGCCGCGTCCAGGACGGCCCGGCCCACGGCCTTGTGGTCGGGGGTGTTCCAGAAGCCGCCGCCTCCCTGGCCGCCCCAGGTGTCGCGGTGGTTGAGCGTGATGACCAGCTCGGGGCGGTGGCGCCGGATGGCGGCCGCGATGTCCCGGCGCAGGTCCAGGCCGTACTCGATGACGCCGTCGCGGTAGTCGAGGAACTCCACCTCGGACACGCCGACCACGGCCGCGCTGGCCCGCTGCTCGGCCTCGCGCAGCGGGCCGCACTCCTCCGGGGCGATGGTGTCGATGCCGGCCTCGCCGCGCGTGGCCAGCAGGTAGACGACCTCGCGGCCGCCGTCGGTCCAGTCGGCGATGGCCGCGGCGCAGCCGTATTCCAGGTCGTCGGGGTGGGCCACCACCGCCAGGGCGCGCTGCCAGTCGGTGGGCATGGACTCCAGGCGCGCGGGCTGATCCTTCTGTTCGGTCATGTCCGCACCCTAGCCAACCAACTCCGTGGCGTGGGAGGTCCGGTGGAGCCGTCTCCGCTGTCAGTGCCGCGTGCCATGGTGGCCGCATGGACGAACGGACGGAACGGATCGAGCGGATCGAGCGGGTGGACGGGCTGGACCGGGTGGTGGGCGTGGTGGAGCGGGCCGAGGCGATACGCCGCGGCTGGCTGCACCGCATCGCGACGGTCGTGGTCCGCGACCCCGCCGGGCGGATCCTCGTCCACCGGCGCCCCGCGGAGGCCTCCCGCTTCCCGGGGCAGCTCAACTGGCTGGCCGGCGGCGCCACCGAGGTCGGGGAGACGTACGAGGATGCCGCGGCGCGGGAGCTGGCGGAGGAGCTCGGTGTCACCGGGGCCCGCCCGCACCCCGTCCTGAAGTTCCTCTGCACCGGGGTGATCAGCCCGTACTGGCTGGCCGTGCACGAGGCCACCGTCGCGGAGCCGATACACCCGGACCCTGCGGAGCTGGCCTGGTGGGCGTGGGTGGACGAGGCGGAACTCGACACCCTCGCCGCCGGGCCGGATTTCGTGCCGGACGGGCGGGAGGCGTGGGCGCGGTACAGGGAGGGCACCGCGACCCGGTGACGGGTCCGGTCAGGCCTCGTCGTGGGTCAGGGACAGGAGGCGGTCCAGGACGCGGGGGCCGCCGGCTCGGATGCCGTCGTGTTCGAACTCGTCCGTCACCCAGGTGCGCAGGCCCCGGACGGCGGCGGCGGTGGCCAGGGAGTGGGCGGTGTCCACGTACATGTCGTCGTGGTAAACGGCGGCGGCCACCGGCACCTCGTTGGCGGCGAGCCGCTCTGGGTCGTAGAGGGGGCCCCAGCCGGTCCTGGCGGCCAGCAGTTCGGCGGTCTCCCGCAGCGGGGCCAGCGCCGGGTCGACGGTGAAGTGCCAGGGGTGGATGGTCTCGCCGGTGAACAGCAGCGGCTCCTCGCCCGCGAGGGCCTTGGCGGCGTCGAAGCCGGTGTGGTCCGCGCGGACCCGCTCGGCGGCCCAGGCGGTGGGCGCGGCCGGGTCCTGGGCGTAGATGGCCTCGTGGAGGACCGCGTACAGGGGGTGGCCGGCGAAGGAGAGCCGCGCGTGCACCGCCTCCAGGAAGGCGTCGGAGAGGACGGGTCCGGACGTGGACGGCACGAAGGCGTCCTCCAGCAGGTAGTGCAGCTGGTGGCTGCCGTCGCCGCCGCCGAGCATGATGCCGAGGGACTGGAAGGCCTCGACGGTCAGCAGGTATCCGCCGGGGAGTTCGGCCGGACGCTCGGCGAGGTGGGCGGCGATGCGGCGGGCC
Organism: Streptomyces sp. NPDC032472; assembly: GCF_040636955.1. Lineage (NCBI taxonomy): Bacteria > Bacillati > Actinomycetota > Actinomycetes > Kitasatosporales > Streptomycetaceae > Streptomyces > Streptomyces sp. NPDC032472. The sequence goes on along the minus strand of NZ_JBEZVK010000055.1, from coordinate 12,263 downwards.
CGCTCGACGTCCATCGGGTAGCGGGCGTAGTGGGCGAGGTTCTTGCGCCGCATGCGGGGGTAGGCCGCCGCGTACACCTCGTCGGCGGTCGCGTCGAGGGAGGGCAGGCCGCCGGCGATCAGGGCCGCGGTCAGCCCCTCGGGGGCGGTGGACAGGTAGTGGGTGGTGCAGAAACCGCCGAAGCTCTGCCCGAGGACGGTCCAGGGGGCGCCGCCGGTCAGGCCGGGTCGGACGGCCTCGGCGTCGCGGACGATGGAGTCGGCGCGGAAGTGCGCCAGGTACGCGGCCTGCTGCTCGGGGGTGCCGCGCAGGGGCAGGGTCTGCCGGTTCAGCGGGGTGGAGCGGCCCGTGCCGCGCTGGTCGAGGAGGAGGACCCGGTGGTCGGTGAGGGCCCGGCCCAGCCAGGCCTGCCGGCCGGTGAAGCGGCGGGCGCCGAAGCCGGGGCCGCCCTCGAGGTAGAGCATCCAGGGCAGCGCCTCGGGGTCCTTGCCGGCCGCGACGACCTCGCGCGCGTACAGCTCGATCTGCTCGCCGTCGGGCCTGCTGTGGTCGAGCGGGACGGTGAAGCGGTGGTCGGTGAGGACGACCCCGGGCTGGCGGTAGGTGCGTTCGGCGGTCACGGACGGCCCCTGGGTGTACGGGTACGGGTGCGGACGGGCGCGGTGTCCCCGCGGCCGGTGGGCCGCACGGGCATACGGGACGTGGCGGTGCGGCCGAGTCTAGTACGGGCCCACCCGGCCCCCCGCGGGGCGTCGGCGCCGCCCCGCGGGGGATGGGAATGGCCGGAACTCGGCTAGAACTCGACCACCGAGCGGAGGACCTCGCCGCGTTCCATGCGGGCGAAGGCGGCCTCGACGCCGTCGAGCGGGATGGTCTCGGAGACGAAGGCGTCGAGGTCGAGCCGGCCCTGCAGGTAGAGGTCGATCAGGAGCGGGAAGTCGCGCTCGGGCAGGCAGTCGCCGTACCAGGAGGACTTCAGGGAGCCGCCGCGGCCGAAGACGTCCAGCAGGGGCAGTTCGAGCTTCATGTCGGGGGTCGGGACGCCGACCAGGACCACGGTGCCGGCCAGGTCGCGGGCGTAGAAGGCCTGGCTGTAGGTCTCGGGGCGGCCGACCGCGTCGATGACGACGTCGGCGCCGTTGCCGCCGGTGAGGTTCTGGATCGCCTTGACCACGTCCTCGGTGCGGCCGTTGACGGTGTGGGTGGCGCCCAGGCCCCGGGCCCACTCCAGCTTGCGGTCGTCGAGGTCGACGGCGATGATCCGGGCCGCTCCGGCGAGCCGGGCGCCCGCGACGGCCGCGTTGCCCACGCCGCCGCAGCCGATGACGGCGACGGAGTCGCCGCGTCCGACGCCCCCTGTGTTGAGGGCGGCGCCGAGGCCGGCCATCACGCCGCATCCGAGGAGCCCGGCGGCGGCCGGCGCCGCGGACGGGTCCACCTTGGTGCACTGCCCGGCGGCGACCAGGGTCTTCTCGGCGAAGGCGCCGATGCCGAGGGCCGGCGACAGCGGAGTGCCGTCCTCCAGGGTCATGGGCTGGGTGGCGTTGTGCGTGGCGAAGCAGTACCAGGGGCGCCCGCGCTTGCAGGCCCGACAGGTGCCGCACACCGCGCGCCAGTTCAGGACCACGAAGTCGCCGGGCGCCACGGAGGTGACGTCCGGGCCGACGGATTCCACGATTCCGGCGGCTTCATGGCCGAGGAGGAACGGGAACTCGTCGTTGATGCCGCCTTCGCGGTAGTGCAGGTCGGTGTGGCAGACCCCGCAGGCCTGGACGCGGACCAGCGCCTCGCCGGGGCCGGGGTCCGCCACGAGGATCGTCGTCGTCTCCACCGGTGCGCCCTTGCTCCGCGCGATGACCCCTCGTACGCGATGCGTCACGTCATACCCCGCTCTGTTCGGATCTGTCTGGATCAACGAACGTACACGGGCCGGACGGTGTACGGGAGTTGTGTCACGCGCCGGTGTCCGACGTGGCGAGTTCCCGCGGTACGGCGGCGCGCAGTGCCGCTGCGAACGCGGCCACGGCGGGGTGGGCCGCGGCGCCGCTGCGGAAGGCCACCTTGGTGCGCCGCTCCATCAGCAGCCGGGTGAGGACCACGACGGGGTCCGGCTGCGCCGGGATGCCGAGCTGCGGTACGACGGCCACGCCCTGGCCGGCCGCGACCAGGGCCAGCACGGTGGCGAACTCGTCCACCCGGTGGCGCACGCGCGGGGCGAAGCCGGCGGCCTGGCAGGCCCGTACGGTCATGGCGTGGCAGAGGGTGCCGGGCGTGGCGGTGATCCAGGGGGATTCCGCGTGGGCGCGCAGGACGGAGCCCTGGTCGGGCGGCACGGGCACGGTGTCCGCGGCCTGCGCGGGGACCGGTACGGGTACGGGGTCGGGGTCCGAAACCGGGGCCGGCCGCGTACCCGGTGCCGCGGCCGGCGTGCCCGCCGGGGCGGCGAGGTACATGGCCTCGCGGTAGAGGGGCGCGGTGGCGAGGCCCGGCTCGGGCGGCGCGGGCACGAAGTCGTACTCGTGGACCAGCGCCACGTCGAGGTCGCCGGCCCGCAGCGCGTGCGCCACGGCCGCCGGATCGGTCTCCGACACCATCGGCTCCAGCGCCGGGTGGCGCCGGGCCAGGGTGACCAGGGCGGCCGGGACGATGGCCCGGGTGGCGGTGGGGAAGGCCCCGATGCGCAGGGCCCCGGCCAGGCCGCTGCGTGCCTCGGCGAGGTCGGCGGCCGCCTCCTCCAGCCGCTCCAGCACGGCTTCGGCGTGCCGGACCAGGTTCTGGCCCGCCGGGGTGAGGCGGACCCGGCGGCCGGTGCGTTCGAGCAGCGGCAGGCCCGCCTCGCGTTCGAGGACGCCGAGTTGCTGGGACACGGCCGAAGGGCTGAAGGAGAGCGCCTCGGCCACGGCGGCGATGGTCCCGCGGCGGGCGAGTTCGCGCAGCAGGCGCAGGCGTCGTACGTCGAGCATCGGCTCAGCTTACGGTTCGGGTAAGAAATGCGAACTGGATTCGGCGGTCGGGGCGGGCGAGGCTCGTCGCATGGCACAGGACACCACCCTTCACGGGATTCACGTACCGCTCGTCACCCCCTTCACTCGCGCCGGCGGCATCGCCGCCGAGGCCCTGGAGGCGCTCGCCCACGAGGTGCTCGACGAGGGCGCCACCGGGATCGTCGCCCTCGGCACCACCGGCGAGGCCGCCGCACTCGACGAGGCGGAGCGCGACCTCGTCACGGACGTCTGCGCCCGGGTCTGCCGGGAGCGGGGGGCGGTGCTGACCGTGGGCGCCGGGGCGACCGGCACCCGGGCCGCCGAGGCCTCGCTGGCCCGGCTGGCCCGGTGGCCGAAGGTGGGGGCCGCGCTCGTGACGGTGCCCTCGTTCGTCCGGCCCGCGGCGGCAGGCGTGTTGGCGCATTTCACGCGGCTGGCCGAGGTGAGCCCCGTACCGCTGATCGTCTACCACATCCCGTACCGGACGGGGCAGCCGCTGGAGGGCGAGGCGCTGCGCCGGCTCGGGGAGATCCCGGGGGTCGCCGGGATGAAGTACGCCGGCGGGGGCATCGACGCCGACACGGTGGCGCTGCTCGGCGCCCTGCCGGAGTCCTTCACGGTGCTGGCGGGCGACGACGTGTACCTGTCGCCGATGCTGGCGCTGGGTGCGACGGGCGGGATCCTCGCCTCGGCGCACCTGGCGACGGCGCGGTTCGCGGAGCTGGCGGCGGCCTGGCGGGCGGGCGACGTGGTGCGGGCCCGGGCGCTGGGCCATGCCCTGGCGGCGCTCTCGGCGGCGGCTTTCCGGGAGCCGAATCCGACCGTGGTGAAGGGTGTGCTGCATGCGCAGGGGCGGATTCCGACGCCCGACGTGCGCCTTCCGCTGCTGCCGGCGAGCCGGGCGTCGGTCGAGGCGGCGCTCGGCGGGCTGGACGGTCTCGCGCGGCTCTGAGGCCCTGGCAAAAACCCTCGAAACGGCAGTGGGCGCGCCGGAAAGCGCCCACTGCGGGCGGTTGGGAAGGAACAGGCCCTGATGCCCTGATCAAGTGCACGAATACAGGGTTTGTCCGTTTTGCGAATCGGGGCCCTATGCCCGTGATGTGAGTCACGTAAACATCGACAACATCAATTCTCCCGGGGAGGCCTTTCCCCTTTCCCGGAAAGGAATTCCGGGCTTTCCCGAAGAGCCGTCCAAGGTCATTTTCCGCGCCGATAGCGGAAAGTCGATCACCGGGTGGAATTCGCGTCTTGTTCCGTCCCCGCGGACTCGCTTACGGTCACGTCGTTCCCGGCGGGCAGCTACCGAATCCGGCCGCCGCCAGGGGTCCCCCCGCACCCGCACGTGAGGATTTCCGCCATGCCCGGACAGGGTAAGCACCGCCGCCCGAAGCAGCGTCCGATCGTCCGCAAGCTGGCCTTCGCCGGCACCGGCGGCGCGGCCCTGGCCCTGCCCCTGATCAGCGCGACGACCGCCGGTGCGGCCGTCGCCCAGCAGCCGGCCACGGCGCCCGCGGCGAGCACGGCGGTCCTGCCCGCCGCGCAGCCGGCCGCGGCCAAGGCGGCGGCGCCCCTGACGTACTCCGTGGCCGTGGGCGACACCCTGTCGAAGATCGCCGCCGAGCACGCCGTCAGCGGCGGCTGGCAGGCCCTCTACGATGCCAACCGCACCGTCATCGGCAGCAACCCCTCGGTCATCCGCCCCGGGACCAAGCTGACCCTCGGCGCCGCGGCCAAGGCCGCCGTCGCGAAGGCGAAGGCGACCGTGAAGGCCGCCGCCAAGCCCGCGAAGAGCTACCCGAACAACCTCGACGGCTGGATCCGCGAGTCGCTGGACATCATGGCCAAGCACGGAATCCCCGGCTCGTACAACGGAATTCACCGCAACGTGATGCGCGAGTCCTCGGGCAATCCCCTCGCCATCAACAACTGGGACTCCAACGCCGCGATGGGCATTCCCTCCAAGGGCCTGCTCCAGGTCATCGACCCGACCTTCCGCGCCTACCACGTGCCCGGCACCTCGATGGACTCCTACGACCCCGTCGCCAACATCACGGCCGCCTGCAACTACGCGGCCGCCCGCTACGGCTCCATCGACAACGTCAACGGACCGTACTAGTCCGACCGGTCCGTGCCCGCGGGCCCGCCGTCACAGCCACCCCTGGCGGCGGGCCGCACGGACGGCCTCCATCCGGTTGCGGGTGCCGGTCTTGCCGATGGCCGACGACAGGTAGTTGCGCACCGTCGACTCCGACAGGTGCAGCCGCGCCGCGATGTCGGCGACGGTCGCCCCGTCGACCGCGGCGTTCAGCGCATCGGCCTCCCGCGGCGTCAGCGGGTTCGGCCCGGCGCTCAGCGCGGCGGCGGCCAGCGCGGGGTCGATGACCTTCTCCCCCGCCAGCACCCGCCGTATCGCGGCGGCCAGTTCCTCCACCGGCCCGTCCTTGACCAGGAAGCCCGCGGCCCCCGCCTCCATCGCCCGGCGCAGGTAGCCCGGCCGCCCGAAGGTGGTCAGGATCAGCACCCGGCATCCGGGCAGGCGCGTGCGCAGCTCGGCGGCCGCGTCGAGGCCGCTGCAGCCCGGCAGTTCGATGTCGAGCAGCGCCACGTCCGGACGCGCGTCCAGGGCGGCGGGCACGATCCGGTCCCCCGCGCCGACCTGCGCGACGACCTCGATGTCCTCCTCCAGCCCCAGCAGCAGGGCCAGGGCCCCGCGCATCATGCCCTGGTCCTCCGCCAGCAGGACCCTGATCATCGGCTCACTCCTGGCGTTGCAGGGTCGTCAGGTCCGTCCGCTTCCACCGGGAGTTCGGCCGTGACCCGGAAGCCGCGCCCGGGGGCGGGTCCGCCCACCAGGGTGCCCCCCGCCGCCGCGAGGCGTTCGGCCAGGCCGGTCAGGCCGCTGCCCGGCGGGGTCGAGCCCACGCCGTTGCCGTCGTCGGTGATCATCAGGGTGGCCCGCTCCGCCGAGCTGCGCAGTTCGATCGTGCAGCCTGCGGCCCCGCTGTGCCGGATCACGTTGGTCACGGCCTCCCGGACCACCCAGCCGAGCAGGGCGGCCGCCTGCGGCGGCAGCGGGGGCCCGGACTGCCGTACGACGGGCTCGATGCCGGCGGCGGTCAGCGCGCCGCGGGCCCGGTCCAGCTCCGCGGCGAGGCTGGCCTCGCGGTAGCCGGTGACGGCCTCCCGGATCTCGGTCAGCGCCTGCCGGCCGATGGACTCGATGTCGCCGACCTGGGCGAGGGCCGCGTCCATGTCCCGGGCGGCGATGCGGCGGGCCGCCTCCGACTTCACCACGATCACCGAGAGGGTGTGGCCCAGCAGGTCGTGCAGGTCGCGGGAGAAGCGCAGCCGCTCCTGGTCGACCGCGGCGCGCGCCAGCTCCTGCCGGGTCTCGCGCAGGGTGCGGACGGTCTCGGCCAGGGCGAGGATGGCCGCGGTGACCAACCCGGACAGCAGGGTCGCGTAGACGACGCCGAGCGCGTCCCAGCCCTCCTGCCATCCCCCGACCGCCCCGGCGAGGCCGGTGACGGCCAGCATCACGGGCCCGAGCCTGCGGCGGCGGACCACCGCTCCGGTGGCCAGCCCCCACAGCGGGAAGAACAGCAGCCAGCTGCCGCCGTACACCAGGGCCAGGGTGCAGGTGGTCACGCCCAGGGCGGCCAGGCACCAGCGGGTGCTTGCCGCTTCCCGGGCCCGCTCGTCGAAGGCGCGGAAGACCAGGGTGACGTAGAGGGAGTTGAAGACGAGGAGGCCGAGGGCGCCGATCCAGGGGTTCGGGGTCTCCCCGTGGACGACGTTGGAGACCGCGCCCATGCCGAGCAGCAACCAGGGCAGCAGGGTGTAGGGGTTGGGGGCCTTCACGGTGTCCCCCTCGTCACAGGCGTCCGTGGAGCACGGGCGGCGGTACGAGAGGGGCTCGGCGGGCGGTGGTGCGGTCGTCTTCGGCATGTCCCCCACGCTACGAACCGGCCCGGTCGCCCGGCAGATCCGCCTGTACGGACCCCGGCAGGACAAATGTCACCGTCGCCCGTCCCCGCGCTGCTGCCCGGCGGCCCTCAGGGGCTCCCGCGCTCCGGAGCGGGCCCGGGCACCGGCGCGGGCGCGGGCCAGTGTGCGCAGCGGGGCCACGAGGCCGTAGCCGACGTCCCGGCGCAGGGCGCCCGCGCCGGCCCGCTCGACGGCCGCCAGCTGATGGGCCATGAGCTCGGTCATCGTGGCGACGACCGGCCGCAGGCCCGGCTCGGTCAGGTCGAGGATGCCGTCGGTGGCCTCCAGGGCCGTCCGGGCGCGCCGGGCCTCGGCGGCGAGCAGGGCGCGTACGGCGGGGGTGTCGCGGGCCTGTTCGAGGTCGGAGCGGGTGACGGAGTGCTCGGCGAGGCGGGTGCGCGGCAGGCAGAGCCGGCCGTCGGCGAGGTCGCCCGCGAGGTCGGCGAGGAAGTCGACGCGCTGGGCGGCATCGACGAACCGCCGCCAGGCGGCGGCCTGTTCCGCGTCGGGGCCGCCCCGGTACTGCAGCCCGATGAAGGCCATCAGGCCCGGCCAGGCGTAGGCGTCGAGGTAGGCCTGGAAGTCCTCCTCGGTGTCGAAGCCGTCGAAGCACGCCTCGGCGCGGGCGGCGCCGTCGAGGAAGCGGTCGATCCACGGCTCGGGCAGGCCGCGGGAGGCGACGGCGTGGACGTACGCGCGCAGCAGCGGGTCGGGGCTGTCGCCGGTGCGCAGCGCCGCCTCGACGCGCCCGGAGAGCGCGGCCAGGTTGGCGCGGCGCTGCTGTGCGGTACCGGTCTCGGCGACGTCGTCGACCAGGTTCATGAAGCCGACCCCGGCCGCCAGCCAGGGCACCAGCGGCGGCGCGGCGAGCAGGCGCAGCGTCAGGTAGGGGGCCGGTTCGCGGCGCAGGACCCGGCGCGCGACGTACGTGTAGTCGTCGCGCAGCCGGGGAGTGCGTATGCCGGCCGCCGTGAGGGTGGTGCGCCAGGTGGGCATGGTGGCCGTGCTCCTCGGACGTGTGCGACCCGTACGCGCGTTCGCCGCTCGTACGGCTGGGCGTACGGGTACACGATGTCAGAGGCGGTAGACCTTCTTGACCTTGCCCTCGGTGTCGGCGTGGATGTAGCCGCCCTGGCCGTACTCGTCGGTGAGGTAGGGCCGCATCGAGGGGGTCTGGTCGAAGAGCCAGGGCTCGACGATGACGTAGCGCATGGTCGGCTTGGCGACGCCGAGCTCCTTCTGGGCGGTGTCGAGGAGGCCCGGCAGGGCGTCCCAGCTGACGCCCGCCATGTCGATCAGCGGTGCGTCGGCCTTGACCGTGCCGCCGGGGCCGGTGCGGGTCGCGCCGCCGTCGTCGTAGCGCCAGTGGTCGTAGGTCTTGGCGCCGGCGGCGGTCGGGATGTCCGCGAGGACGTACTCCTCGTAGACGGTCATCTCCACGAAGGTGGTGGTGCCCGTCTTCTGCTTGAACGCCTCGACGGCGGCGCGGACGTTGGCAGGAGTGAGCAGGCTGCCCTTGGGCGCGGCCTTGTTCCCGCTCTGGCGGGAGTCCGCCTTGGCGCCGGAGGCCGGGGCGGAGGGTGTGGTCGCCCCACCGGAGGAGGACGAGGCGCCGCCCCCTCCCTTCGCGGACGAGCCCGAGGAGCCGGCGCCGGACAGCCCCTGGACCATCCAGAACACCCAGCCGGCCAGCGCCAGCGCGAGGCCGGCACTGATCAGGCCCAGGCGACGGCGCGAGGCGCGCAGCGCCGGCGGGACGGCCGCGGTGACGGAGTACGGGGATCCGCCCGCGGGAGTGAACGGCGGGGGCGCGTAGGGCCCGCCGACCGCCGGCCCGGCGGAGTACGGCGGGATGCCGGCGGGCGGCGTGGCGGCCGGGGGTACCGCTCCGTGCGGCACCGCGCCCGAGGGGATCCCCGGCTGCGCGCCCGCCAGTTGGGTGCTCGGCGGTCCGTACTGGCCCGGGGTGGCCTGCGGCGCGGCCGGCGCCGCCGGGCCCGATCCGGCGGCAGCGGCCGCGGCCGCGTCCCGGAGCATCTGCTCCAGCTGCGCCGCGTCCGGCCGCACGGCCAGGTCCCGTACGAGCAGCCGCTCCAGTACGGGCCCCAGCGGGCCGGAGCGCACCGGCGCCGGGATCGGGTCCTCCAGCACGGCGACGACGGTGGCCAGGCTGGTGGCCCGGCGCAGCGGGCTGGTCCCCTCGGCCGCCACGTACAGCAGCATGCCCAGCGACCACAGGTCGGAGGCCGCGAGCCCCTCCTCGCCGCGCGCCCGCTCGGGCGCGATGTACTCCGGGGAGCCGATGAGCACACCGGTGGAGGTGAGCGCGGTCGAGCCGTGCAGGGCGGCGATGCCGAAGTCGGTCAGCACGGCCGAGCCGTCGGGGCGCAGCAGGACGTTGGCCGGTTTCACATCGCGGTGGAGGATCCCCTCGGCGTGCGCGGCGCGCAGCGCGGACAGCACGTCGAGGCCCAGGCGGATCACGTCCGCCACCGGCATCGGCCCGGACTCCAGGAGGTCGCTCAGGGAGCCGCCCTTGACGAGCTCCATCACGATCCACGGGTGGCCGTCCGCGCCGTCGGCCGGCTCGACGATGTGGTGGATCGTCACCACGTTGGGGTGCGCGAGGCGGGCCAGGGCCCGGGCCTCGCGCACCGCCCGCTCCCGCAACTGGACGGTGAGGCCGGGCTGGGCCGCGGCCGTCGCCGGGTCCGGCGGGCGCACCTCCTTCAGGGCGACGTCGCGGTGCAGTGCGATGTCGCGGGCGCGCCACACCGTGCCCATGCCGCCGGCGCCGAGGGGCGCCATCAGTTCGAATCGGCCGTCGACCAGCTGTCTGCCGGATCTGCCGGCCTCACTCATGTCCATGGCGGGTCATCGTAGGCGCCGCCGGTGTCAGCAGCGTCGCCGGTCCTCGGTCACCGTGCCCTGCACGGTGGTGACGGTCCTGTCGTAGCAGCCGCGGCCGGTGGGCGCCCCGTACAGCTGGTAGTGCTCGGTGCTAGTGCCGACGGCGTGGCGCTGGTCGCGGGGCACGTTCGCCGTGTAGCTCGCGTCGCCGGTGTACCGGTCGTCGAGCCGGGTGCGGTCGACGGTGCGGCCGCCGCGCAGGGTGGTGGTCTCGGCGCGGTCGCCGAGGGCGATGACGGTGCGGAGCCGGTCTGCGGCGCCGAGGGTGGTCTCGCCGTCCATCGTGTACGTGCGCGCCGTGCGGGTGGTGGAGTTGCCGCGGGTCACGCTGTCCTCGTCGGTCCAGGTGGCGGTCAGGGCGTCCTGGTTCTCCCCGTCCGTCCAGGTGTGCACGGACGTGGCGCGCACGGAGCGCGTGACGGTGGTGGTGACGCGGCCGTGGGAGGTGTCCAGGCGTCCGGCGACGGTCAGGCGGTGCTCGGCCCCGGTGTCGAGGCGGTGGCGTCCGGTGGGCGTGGCGGGCGTCCAGCGGCTGGAGCCGGCCGGTTCGCTCTCCTCGTGCCGGGTCAGGGCGCCGGTGACGACGGCCCGGCCCTCGTCCTGCCACAGCAGCAGGTTCGCCGGGGTGCTCCAGCCGCCCTGGCCCGCCGGGACGCCGGCGACGGAGACCTCGATGCGGTGCTCGCGGCCGTCGTTGAGCAGGGCGGCGTACGGGGTGAGGTCGTAGACGACCGGCTGGACGTCGAAGGCGCGAGGCGCGGGGGTGACGTACCAGAGGAACGGGTTCGACCAGCCGCCGGTCCACACGGTCGGGAAGGGGGCGGCGATGCCGGCGAGCTGTCCGTCGACGGCGATGCGGACCTCGCGGTGGGGGCCGCCGGCGGCCTTGCAGGAGTACGGGGCCGCGTCGGGGACGGTCATGTACCAGAACTCCTCGCAGCCGCCGCCCGAGCCGGTGGCGTACACCTCGGCGAGAAGCCGTTCGGTGTTGCGCGGGGTGGTGACGGCGGGGGTGGTGAGCGGGAGGACCCGGTCGGGGGTGTCGGGGGCCGCGGAGTGCCGTTCGGCGGCGTGGAAGATGAGGGTGGCCTTGACGTCGATGACGCCGGTGTAGACGTCGTTGACGACGTTCCCGATCAGCATCTCGACGGGCTGCGGCCGGCTGAGGGTGTCGCGGTAGCGGGTCACGTCCTTCTCGACGGACCAGGTGATGCCCTCGGGCGAGGGCTCGGGGGTGGAGGTGCGCAGGATCTCGACGCCGCCCACGGAGAGGTGGCCGAGCCGGTCGTACTGGCGGCCCTTGACCTTGCCGTCGAGGCGCAGGACCACCTTGGCCCAGGGGCCGTTGCCGCAGTCGGCGGGCGGGGTGTAGGTGCCGGTGTACGGGGTGAAGTCGGCGAACTGGGCCTCGGCGAGGGTCAGTTCGCAGGAGCGGGTCGCGGGGCGCTCGACGGGCGGGGCGGCGGTGAGCGGGTCGTGCCAATCGGTGCCGAACTCCGCGGGCGGCGTGTCGGCGGTCGCGGCGGCGGTACGGGCCCCGGTGGTGAGGGCCTGAGCGGGGCCGGCGGCGGCCAGGGTGGCCACCGCGAGCGCTAACGCGCCGAGCAGGCCGGTGATCCTGTGTCGTGTCATGGCCCCGCAGTGAACCGGCCCCGCGCCGCCGCCCGCCAGGCCCGTGGCACCGCTTCTGGCCGGATCCCGTCCCCTGTCGGGGGCGGGACGGGAAGCGGTGGCCGGGCCGGCGGGGTCAGGCCGGGAGGACGACCACGCCGTCGTCGTCGGCGTACACGGTGTCGCCGGGGCGGAAGACGGCTCCGCCGAGGGCGACCGGCCCGTCCACGGCCCCCGCGCCGGTCTTGCCGCTCTTGCGCGGGACGGTGCCCAGGGCCTTGATGCCGAGGTCGAGGCCGCCGAGGGCGACGCTGTCGCGGACCGCGCCGTTGATGATCAGCCCGGCCCAGCCGTTGCGCTGCGCGGCGCCGGCGATGAGGTCGCCGGTGAGCGCGGTGCGCAGCGAGCCGGCGCCGTCCACGACCAGGACGGCGCCCTCGCCGGGGCTGTTGACGAGGTCGCGCAGCAGGGCGTTGTCCTCGTGGCAGGAGAGCGTCCGCACCGGACCGGCGAAGAGCCGGCGACCGCCGAACTGGCGGAAGTCGGTGGCGCAGATCTCCAGGTCCTCGCCGTGCTCGTCGTAGAGGTCGCTGGTGGGGACGGGTGTGACGGTCATGTCGCTCTGGACTCCTCGCAGCCGGTACGTCGCGCCGTGCGGACCCAGCCTAGGCGTGGGCCCCTGCGGCCTCCTGGGGCTCCGCCCCAGCCCCCGCGCCTCAATCGCCGGCGAGGCTGGTTTGGCCGGCCCCTCGCGCCAGCCCTCGGCAATTC